>CAJXKU010000145.1 GCA_913055945.1 uncultured Lentisphaerota bacterium
CAACAGGGCAGAGGACGGCTTTATATTCTCTAAGCCCGGGGGATGGCGTGCGATCCGGGAAGACGAGCCCGTTGATGACGAAATTTCCATTGTTCGGAACATCTCCGAAGTCGCCGCCGTAGGCGAAGTATTCAGCCCCGTCGGCGCGTGTTTTCCGGATACCCTGGTCGATCCAATCCCAGACACACCCGCCTTGGAGGCGTTTATACTTATATATTTTCTGCCAATAATCGACGAGTTCGCCCGGACCGTTCCCCATAGCATGTGCGTATTCACACATAAAAAACGGTTTGTCCTTATAGGATGCGTGGGTGAGAGGTTGACCATTGTGGTTGAACGGTTGCCCTCTACCGACTTTCTCCACTTTTTCGAGCCAGGGGTACATCACGCTGAAGATATCTGTGGTTTCCAGCTCAGCATCGGGCTCATAGTGGATGACGCGGCTCGGGTCCGCTTCTCTGCTCCAGTCTGCCATTTTCCGGTGATTTGCGCCGTAGCCGGATTCATTGCCCAGCGACCACATGATGATGGAGGGGTGGTTGCGGTCGCGCAGGACCATCCGTTTCATCCGGTCAACATACGCATCTTCCCAGGCAGGGTCGTCGCTTAATCGACGCTCATTCCCCGTCAAACCGAATCCATGCGTCTCCAGGTCGGCTTCGTCTATGACATACATCCCGTAGTAGTCACACAGCTGATAAAAACGGGGGTCATTGGGGTAGTGCGACGTGCGGACTGTGTTGATGTTATGCTGTTTCATCAGCAGTATATCGCGGACCATGTCGCCGTAAGGCACGAATTTTCCGTAATCCGGATGGTGATCATGCCGGTTTACGCCTTTGAAATTGACCGCTACGCCGTTGACCAGGAGGTTACCTTGCCTGAGTTCAATAGAACGGAAGCCGACGTGTTCGCTCCGGCTTTCCAGGGAGGCGCCCGAGTGATCATACAGCGTTAACGTTAAGGGGTACAGGCTCGGGGTTTCTGCTGTCCATTTTTCTGGTGCAGAGACGGTCAGCGTCGTGGAGCATTCCGCGATGTTTGTCGTTTCCGGTGTGTCAATAGCGAGGGTCTGCTGTGTCAATACATTGGAACCAGCCGGCTCGTACAGTTTTATTTCCAAAGTATAATTGGTGGATTCCAGAGGTTCTCGGTTTGCTATGTGCGCGGAGATATCAAGCTTTCCGTGAGTGTATGCGTCAGTCAATTCCGCACGCGCATAAAAGTCGTGAATATGGACACGGGGTTCGGCGATAAGATAGACGTCGCGGAAAATACCGCTCAGCCACCACATATCCTGGTCTTCGAGGTAACTGCCGTCGGACCATTGATAGACACAAACGGCGAGAGTGTTTTCCCCTTGTTGTACCCAGTCGGTGATATCGAATTCTGCGGGAACTCTGCTTCCTTTGCTGAAACCGACAGGAGTTCCGTTAATCCAAACATGGAAGGCGGAATCCACGCCCTGGAAAACGATCGAAATCCTGCGTTTTTCCCAGTCTTCGGGAATTACAAAAGTCCGCCTATACGCGCCGGTCGGGTTGTGAGAGGGCACGTAGGGCGGATCGACCGGGAAAGGATACTGCACATTTGTGTAATGAGGCGATCCGTAGCCCTGCAGTTGCCAATTCGTGGGGACATCGACCGTATCCCACGCTGAGTCATCGAATGTTTCGCGATAGAAATTCTCCGGAATTCCTCGAGGTGCCTCTGCGAAACAGAATTTCCATCGTCCGTTCAGAAGACGGAAACAGGAGGAATTGTTCCGGTCAAAGGTCAAAGCGCTGGTTTCATCCGGGAAGGGGATTCCGGATGCCCGTGCCTCTTCCCTGTTGCGATGCATAACGTTCTGGTTTTCAATGTCTCCGAGATCGACGGTTATTCCTTGTTCAGTCATTTTCTCCTCCAATGATAAACATTTAAACTGCATACGATAACCTTCTACGTGAAATTTGCCGTCTGTGTGAGGATGAACTTTTGCAAAACCAGCAGTGAAATCGGCCGCTTGTATGTTAAAATAAGATACGAAACAATAATGCATTGCTTGCAGATAAATCCGTGTGAAAAGTGCGCGGAAATCCTGAAGAAAATCGGGGACATGAAAGGAGGAAAAGGAATGGCTGACCAGGGAACATCCCTTCACAGCATATGCCGTTGGACATTCAACGCAGGGCAGGGTGGATTCTTACCGGCGGATATGCGGCCGCAGTGGCGCTCGTCGTCTTTTGGATCTGCTGATGCAATCAAACTGGTGGCCGATGAAATTCGCCCCAGGCTTCCGCAGCATGTGGAATTGGGCATCGAACTGCATTACGACGCTGAAGTCAACGAAGACAATGCGGAGGAGATCAGGGATGTGATCAGGGATACGGGAATGACGCTGGCGATGATTACCCCGGGTGCTCATTTTCATTTCGGTTACGGGGGTGTGTGTTCTCTTGACGCTGACGAGAGGGCAAAAGCGAATGAGTTTGCTCAGAAGACAGTGGATTTGGCCTACGGTCCACTCCGGGATACGTGGACAGCGGAAGACACACGCGCGCCCACGCTTGTTTTATGGAACGGTTCTTTCGGCTACGACATGGCCTCGATCGCGATTCAGCGGATGTACCGAAACCTGAAAGAGAACATTGCCGGTTTATGTCGTTACGAAGAGCAGAAGGGAGGACAGCTCTTTATCGGGTTTGAGCCTAAGCCGAACGAGGGGCATCCGGCGATGTTGATTCCCACCGTCGCCAGCGGCTTGTTGTTCTGGCGTAAGCTGGAAGAGGAATACGGGATATCGAGGGAACGTAAAGGCATCAACAAGGAATTCGGTCACAGCGAGATGATCGGGCTGGACCATGTGCACGATTCGGTCGAAGAGCTTGATGACAACGGTATGGTGCATGTACATCTGAACAGCCAGGGGTATAACGATGGTATTTCCCTTGGCGGGCCCGGCAAATTTGATATCGATAACATAACCCGGATCAACGGGATGAATATCGCGATAGCGGGACTCATGCAGGAAGCGGGCTACCTGCGCTGGAAAGGTCATGATATTCAGCCCCGCCCCTATGATAATCGCGAACAGGCCGTGGACCGCGTCGTGCGGAGCGTGTTGAGCTGGGAAGCCTGCAGCATTGCCGCCAGAGAACTGGACAACCGTGAACTCCTGCATCAGCTGGAACTGCGCAAGACCGCTGTTGCGGAAGATATGATCCGGGATGCTGTGATGGATGCCCAGAAACGCTTCGACGAGATGTACAACGCGTGATGCGGCGCGTCGTTACACAGATGCGCGCGTAATCCGGGACGAAGACACGTCGTCGGGGTTTACGGCCGTTTCCTGGGGTCTTTCGAGCTGGGGCAACCATTCGTAGGGCAGACGATACGCTCGATAACTCCAGCCCCGTGCCATTGTGGGCGGTATTACGTATTCCCAGACCAGTTCATGATCTGAAGTTACTTCGAAAACGCGGAGTGAATCTCCTTCACAGATCAACGTGTTCCCATTAGGCAGCCGCTGGGCAGAACTGACGAATGGACTGTAGAAAAAATAATGATGATGGTAGCCGACGCCGGCTGTTCGGGCTGAGTATTCCCACTCCAGTTCCATTGTAATGGGATTAATTTCCAGAACCCGGGAGTACGGACGCACTGCATTGTACTCGCCTATGGGGGATCCCGGATTGGGCGAGCCGTAGCCGGCCATACCGCCGTTGTCGAAAATCAGAATGTTCCCCTCGCCGGGTAGCCCTCGCGGAATCACATGAGCATGGTGCTGGCCGATGATTTGTCCGAAACTGCGGCATTCAGGTCGTGTGTAGTCCGGTCCTGTTTTCCAGGTGAACTCCCCGGTTTCGCGGCTGATAACTGCGATAACGTTCGTGTCCCGAGAGTCCCAGATAATGTTGTCCGGATGGAACCGTTCATCCCCCTGATCATACCACTGGTTCGGGCCCACGTACGAAGCACTGTTGCTGTGCAACCAGTCGTAAGGATCCTTCTCATGCATCGGGCTGTGCAGGCCGTCGTAATCTTTGGGCAGTGTAGAAGCTCTGTGCAGGGTGTTCCTGGCGGACTCGTCGAGCCCGATGTCATCGATATGATTTACACTGCACCATTGCCAGGTAATCGCTCCGTCTTTGTCCACTTCCACGATCCGGTCATCCCAGAGTCGCTGTGCTACCAGGCCGTATCCATCCACGGCGGCACTGCATAGAATAAGCGTACGGCCCTGCTGTTGAGGTTCCATTCCGGGCGCGTAATACCCTACCGGACTCCCTTCGCGCTGAAAATCATGGTGTGCGTAGAGTTCTTCTTCATATTCAGAGCCGTTAAACGACCATACGGTGTTACCGTCCCAGTCAAATTGGGCCAGGGTCTTACTGCCTTGCTTTGCTCCCAATACATGTCCGCCCGGAAGTATTCGGCCGTGGGGCGATATGTTTTTCCAGCATTTTTGTAATTCCCCGTGCATATCCACTACATTGGCGCCTGCCAGAATCGTAAATCCGTTCCAGCACTTGTCCGGATCGTAAATGGTTGTTCCGGTCGGATAAACGCTGATCATCAGTTTCCTCCTTAATCCGTTTCTGTGACTTTTAGCGCCTGTGTTGTGAATCGACAAACGACATCTTCCAGGCTTAGTTCTTCATGACCCGAGATGTATGTGTAGATTCTGTCATCGAACGGGTGTATCCATTTGTCAGGAATGGCGTTCCTCCCGTAGGTTGCCCCGAAAAGCGAGCCTGCGGTTGCTGCAGTACAGTCGTTGTCCATGCCCATGGCGACGGTATTGCCGATAACCGCATCGAAATCGGTCTTGCCCAGGGCCAATCCGAACACGACGAGGGACGCATTGTTGATGGCGTGGGTGTGATGCATACCGTCGAATCTTTCGTCTGCACGTGCCCGCGCCTCTCGATAGTTATTGATGTCTTCGGCGGTGTCGAGGGCCCACCGAATTTCGTTCGCGAACCGACACTGTTCAGGGATTTCGGCGAGTCCTGCCTCGAGTGCTTCGAAGGGATCATCAACAGCGAAGGCAGCGGATATGGCTGCAGCAAAAAACATTGTTCCGTAAACGCCGTTTCTCCGGTGCGTGAGCATGGCGTCAGACCAGGCCATAGAAGCTGCTTTTTCCGGCCAACCCGGTGCCGCGTAGGCCCAGGGGTCAGCGCGAATCCAGCCGCCGATCCACTCGGTCATGGGATCCTCCGGATCCGCAGCGTTACGGCCCGGTATTCCTTCCAGTAATCGGTCCAGGGCAGTCCGTTCAGCAGTACACGCGTGGGTCAATCGGTTTTTCCAGAGCTCGCCGAGCTGATTGGTCGTAAAGTCCGCTCCATATTGCTCGATGGCCAGAAGGCCGAGGACGGTATAAACAAGATCGTCGTCCACAGGGACGCCATCCATGTGTGTTTGCGTATACCGATGCCGGGACATGCAATCAGCTTTGAGTCCGTACATATCGGGAACAGACAACCAGTATTGCGCAGGGGGAAACTGTTGCTTATTCTCCCGTGCCAAACGCGTCATGCGGTCTATTGAGTAGAACTCCACCGGGCTTCCCAGGATACACCCCGCGCAGCGTCCCAGGAAGGCTCCTCTGATAAGTTCTTCCAGTTTATCACGCGGCCAGTCCGCAGTAAGTGTGCGTGGCCCCTGTGGGCGGAGGTGTTGAATGGATTCGAGCTCATCAGGCTCCTGTTGGTTTAATTCAGGAGCGTCAGGACAATCGGCGAGGTCATTCAGTGACTGTTGAAGCTTCGTTTCAGCCTGTTCAAGGATTTTGGATACGTCTGCAGCACCTCTTTCGTGTTTGAGCTGGGTGAGTCGCTGGAGTTTTGCTGTTAATGCCCGCAGATTCGATGTATCCGGGTAGGTCATTGAAGATTCTTTCTTTGTGCTTTAAGTATCCACCCGCAGTTGTAAACAATATACCATAACGAGAAACGGCGCCACACGAGATGCGTTTACATTTTTCTTCTCAGCAAAACTTTGTGTGAACTTAGCTCGCTTCGCGCCCCATTGGGCCAATAGACAATGGACAATCGACTTGTTCAGTTGCTCAATGCAGTTATTTTTCTTGCAATGAAAACAGAGGACATAAAAGTTATGCTCGGGCCATTAAAGTAATGCAGAATATGCCGGAAAGTGATCAAAACCCTTTTTGTATCAGAGTTTGTCCCGCAGAGGAGGTCGAGTTATCGCACCCTCAAAGTCGCTTTTTAAAACGTTGCGACAGGAATAAATATGACAGACGTTCCTAAACATGACATAATGTCGTTCCGGCGCATGTCGCCGGCACAAAAACTGGAGCAGATTGCGGCTATCCACATGCAGGCAAGGGCATGGAAACGGGCTGCCCTCAGGACACAACACCCGGAGTGGACGGAGGATCAAATCGAACAACGAATAAGAGAACTCTTTTTGCATGGAACAGGTTGAGCTGTTTTTGATTTTCACCGTACCGCTGGAAGAGGCGGAACTTAATTACATGGCAACCGGGGCTGTCGGCAGTATGCTGTACGGTGTTCCGCGCTTCACGCACGACCTGGACCTTGTCCTGGATCTACCCACTGATAAAATCAGTGCTATAACCACTGCGTTTTCGTTATCTGATTTCTATTGCCCGCCTGATGAAGTGTTGAAGATCGAAAGCCACCGGCCCCAACGGGGACATTTCAACCTGATTCACCACGAAACGGGATACAAAGCGGATGTCTATATCCATCGTTCCGACCAACTTCAGGCCTGGGGCCTTGCTCACAAGAAACGTATCAACCTCTCTGAAAGGAAGGGGATATGGGTGGCGCCACCAGAATATGTCATTGTCCGGAAGCTTGAATACTATCGCGAGGCAGGTTCAGAGAAACATCTACGCGACGTTGAGGGTATGCTTGAAGTATCGGGAGACATTATAGACCGGAACGTTGTCCAACAGTGGGTTGACAGACGTCAGTTGTGGAAGCAGTGGAATGAAGTCCGCGGTTAAAGGTGATCGGGAATCTTATGAGTGTCATAACCGAGTTAAAAGATAATGTTACTTGCCGGTTCGAGAAAATGCCGAGCGTAACGGCCGCTTATGTGATGGGATCCGTAGCAGAAGGGACTATGCGCGCCGATAGTGACCTCGATATTGCCGTTTTAAACGGTAGCGGTCAACAAATACCCCAGTGGGAGCAAGCCCAAATCGCCGCTGATCTCGAAAACCGTTTCGGCGAGATCTCTGAATAACACCTGCAATTTGTATGTCTACTCTTTCGAAATACAGCAGCAGTAGCACATAGCAGAAAGGCGAAAGCAGAATGGCATTTGATGTTAACCAAATCAGCGAATCGATAACCTCCAAGCTCTCAGAGGATACGGACTTGAAGGTAGCCGTCCTATACGGTAGTTTGGTTACCGGGCAGGAGGCACGTCCGGCTAATGATGTGGATGTAGCTGTTTTGTATGACCGCCCGCTGACCACAGAGAGACGCCTTGCGTTGCTTAAACGACTGGATAGCTGTCTATCGAGGCCTGTGGACTTAGTGGACTTATCTGTTGTTAACGGCGTCATCCTTAAAGAAATACTTTGTCGTGGCCGTGTACTTATAAAAAAAGATGAGCAAGCCTTTGTTCAGTTATTGCAGCGATTGGTGTATAACCAGGAAGACGTTATGCCCTATTACCGGGCAGCGCTTCGGGAACGGGCTGAGAGGTTTATAAATGTCTGACGATGTCATACTGAATAAAATCGAAAGTTTACGGCGTTGCGTAATGCGCGTGGAGGACAAAACGCCGGAGGATGTAACAGAACTGATCGAAGATATTGACCTCCAGGACATCATTGTTCTAAATCTGGAGCGGGCTGTTCAGTTATGTGTGGATATCGGTTTGCAGATAATTGGTAAATTGAATCTCTCTGTTCCGGATAACATGGGGGATACATTTCGTGTACTTGCTGACGAAAACATTATAAGCCCCGATAATGCTGACGCCTTGATGCATGCTGTAGGGTTTAGAAATACTGCGGTTCATGCCTATCAACAGATTGATTGGAATATTGTCTATGTAATCATTACAGAACATCTTGAAAATTTTCGAAATTTTGTTCGTAGCGTGCTCACTTTCCTCGACAAAGAAGCGGAGGCCGATTGATACCAACGTGACGGCCGAAAAAGTCCTGATACTCCGAACAAGAGACTTCAACCTAAATTGCGTATTTTAGGTTCAAAAAACTCC
>CAJXKU010000146.1 GCA_913055945.1 uncultured Lentisphaerota bacterium
TGTTGCCCAGATCAAAGAAAGCTGGCAGGAACATGCGCAACAGCGGGAAGTTTTTGTGTTTCTGCAGAGCCTGGGGATCGGGCCTGCCTTATGCAGCCGCCTGTTCCAGAAGTACGGCGCGGGGGCGGCCGACATCGTGAGACGGGACCCATACCGCCTGGCTTCGGAAGTCAGGGGCGTAGGTTTTCTCAGTGCAGATCGTGTCGCGGGGGAACTGGGTATTTCTGCGGATAATATGCAGCGCCTCTCCGCCGGGGTGAGTTATGTGCTGCAGAAACTGGCGGAAGAGGGGCACGTCTGTTTCCCGGAGAACGAGCTTCTCCAGCAGGCCAGTGAAATGCTCGGCGTCAATACTGAGACCGTGGCCAAGGGGCTGGATCTGGCGAAGAAAAACGGCGCTGTTGTCGAGGAGAATCGATACCGTTCGCAGATGGGTAAGCTTATTTATCAGGCATGGTTATATACAGGCGAAACGTGCCTCGCTGAATCATTGCAGCTTCTGGCGCAGGCACCGCCGCGGGTGAATCAACCCGTAAAATCTCAAAGTACGTATGCGGATATACTGAACGAGAAGCAGGAGTGCGCTGTGAGTAACGCCTTCACTTCGCCGGTGAGTATTGTTACGGGGGGACCGGGCGTTGGAAAAACAACGGTGGTGGGGGAAATCGTGAGTACCGCCCGCTTTCTGGGACTGAAAACATTGCTGGCCGCCCCCACCGGCCGGGCGGCGAAAAGACTCTCGGAAGCCTGTAACATGGAGGCGAAAACGATTCATCGTCTCCTCAGATGGGACCCCTCGAAGCAGGGGTTCGTCCATAATGCAGATTATCCTCTGCGGGGGGATATGCTGATTGTGGATGAGGTTTCAATGCTGGATACCAGTCTGGCTTCACGATTGTTCAGTGCGTTATCTCGCGGCACCCACGTGGTCCTGGTTGGCGACTGTGATCAGTTGCCTTCGGTTGGCCCCGGGATGGTGCTGCGGGATATGATCAGATCGGGCTTTGCGCCCGTCACTCATCTGACGGATATCTATCGCCAGGACGAAAAGAGTCGTATCGTGTATAACGCCCATGCCGTGAATCAGGGGCGGATGCCTGATTGCAGTACTCCCGAATCGGGTGAGTTGAGTGATTTCTACTGGGTCGAGCAGTCGGAGCCTGAGCAGCTGGTGGAGCTTATAACCCGGCTTGTTAAAGACAGAATTCCCAAGCGATTCGGTTTTGAGCCGTTAAGCGATGTACAGGTGCTTACCCCGATGAATCGGGGGCCGGTTGGGGCAGGGCGGTTGAATCAGATTCTGCAGGATCAGTTGAACCCCGCCCGTGAGGATCAGTTTCGGGTGGGCGAGCAGATCTACCGGAAAAATGACCGCGTCATGCAGGTGGTCAACAACTATGATAAGGGGGTGTTCAACGGCGATCTGGGGCAGATTATCGGTGTAGACAATGAGAACAAAACATTCCGTGTCCTGTACGATGTCGGGCCGGTCGAGTATGAGTACGTGGAGGGTGACCAGATACAGCTGGCCTATGCGGTAACCATTCATAAATCGCAGGGATGCGAATTCCCTGTGGTCGTTACACCCGTGGTGACGCAGCATTTTGTCATGTTGCAGCGAAACCTCATATACACCGCGATGAGCCGTGCACGTCGGTTGCTGGTGATGCTCGGGACCCATAAGGCCCTTGGCATCGCCGTGCGGAATCAGCGTCCGATCAAGCGGTATACTTGTCTGGCCCTGCGTCTGCAGGAACGCCCGGCTTAAGGTGTACGGACCGGAAAAATGATGCCAGCAGAAGGGTCGATCTCGGATATGCGGATAGTAAAACAGGATGGTGAAGTACAGCTTACGTACTGCATGAACGTGCACCCTATGGACTCGGGGGATGACGTTCTGTCAGCGCTCGACTCTTATGCGGCCGTGGTAGGCGCTGAAGTGGCGCGGGAGCAACCATTCGGTCTGGGGCTGCGGCTCAGTAACAACGCATTGGAGGCGTTCAGCAATTCGGAAAGTGCGTTGAGTTCGTTAAAGAAGAAGCTGGACGAACATAACCTGTACGTGTTCACAGCAAACGGCTTCCCGTTTGGAAAGTTCCAGGGTCAAAGCGTGAGGGAGGCGGTTTATTCGCCTGACTGGCGGACGCCCGAGCGCCTGCGGTATTCGTTGCGGCTGGCTGAACTGATGGCGGAACTGCTGCCGGCGGGAGTTACGTACGGGAGTATGAATACCCTGCCCGGCTCGTACAAATCGTGGATCGCCGACGGCGAGGATTATGATGCAGTGTTGCGGAACCTGGCGGAAATGGCATGGGGGCTGGATGCTGTCCGCAATCGCACGGGTAAACATATCTGGCTTGCGCTGGAACCGGAGCCAAAGTGCTTATGGGAGACGACTGCGGACATCGTTCGATTGTTTGAAGACGATTTCCCCCATCGGGCTGCCAGCCTTATGTCCGAGCGGCACGAATGCTCCGTGTCGTACGCCCGGCGGATTCTGCGCGGCTACATAGGTGTGTGCCTTGACGCCTGTCATCTGGCGGTGATGGGGGAAGCTCTGGAAGAAGTGTTTGAACATATGCATCGGCGGGGAATCTTCGTGCCCAAGGTACATCTGAGTGCTGCTGTGGCAGGCACGGTTACCGAAGAAACGATGAGCCGGCTGGAGCGCATGAAAAACGAGCGTTTTATGCAGCAGACGGGTGTCATCCGGAGAAACGGACCCGATACGGAATTGTACGAAGATTTGTCTGAGGCACTCGCGGGCGTATCATCGTGCGATGAGGCTGATGCCCGGATTGTGCCTCATATTCATACCCCGCTTCATATCTCCCCCGGGGAAGGTTTGGAAAGTACGCGGGAGAATCTGAGTGATCGCTTCTTCAGTGAATTGCTGAAGGGGGAAACGGAACATGCTGAGATAGAAACCTATACGTTTGATGTACTTCCGGAAGAGTTCAGAGAACATTCGGTAACTGAGGGTATTGTTAAAGAGTTTCAGTGGGTTCAACACAGAATTTACGGATAACGTCCGGGGCAGACAGACATTGAACCTAAATTTTAGGTTGAACGACCTTTCGATGATTTCCGGAAAACGATGAATGTAAAAAAGCAGGAGCCATCTTCGGCATATGGGCCATGACGCAACACAGATAAATCTGGATAATGTGGTATGTTCGGCTTATTCCCGGCTTGTAGCTGCGGAGCCCCACAGCGACGGTACAGCGCGACTGTTCCGTCGTACAGAAGACCAGACACTGGAAACAGAAGATATCAATTTTTATCCTTGGCTGCTTTTGCGTGATCCGGAATTGCTGGAAGCGTGCGAGGGCGTGTATGACAGTCGGACGTTGTCGGGAAAAGGTGAGTACAAATGGTGGGTGTTTTTTAATGACACGGATTCGTACTTTTCTGCTTTGCGACAGTTGAAAGAGAAGACCGGTTTTTCCATGAGCGATTCGCGTGCACAGTATCGGGCGTTTAATGATCTGAAACAGCAGCTGTTGACGGTTATCCCCGCGCGTCTGTTCCGTGGAATGAGCTTTCAGGATGTGCGACGTTTGCAACTGGACATCGAGACGTACACCAGCGACGGATTCGATTTCTCGAATGCACGCCGTCCCGGGGATCAGATCATCATGATTTCGCTGCGGGATAATACCGGGTGGGAGAAGTGTCTCAGTGGCCGCGAAGCAGGTGAAAAGCAAATATTGCAAGAGTTTGTACGCTTAATCCGCGAGCGGGATCCGGATGTGATTGAAGGACACAATGTGTTTGATTTTGACCTGGACTACATCGAGAAAAGGTGTAAGTACCACAAAGTCAAGATGCAGATCGGACGGGACGGGAGTGTTCCGCGTACGCGCTCGTCGCGTTTCGTGGCCGGAGAGCGGACGAGTACGTATAAGCGGTTTGAGATTTACGGACGGCACGTGGTGGATACTTTGCACATGACCTACTTGTACGACGTGATCCACCGGGATCTGGAGAGTCACTCCCTGAAAGATGTTGCCGTGTACTTCGGGGTTGATGCCGCAGCGCGCACGTACGTGGACGGTGGGGATATCAGCAATGTGTACGATCAGGCGCCCGAGGTACTGGAAAAATACGCTATGGACGATGTGCGCGAGACGGAAGCCATTGCGAGGATTTTGTCTCCGACGCATTTTTATCAGGCCCAGATCGTCCCGTACGATTATCAGAGTTGTGTAACGCGGGGGAATGCGGCCCGGATTGATGCGCTTATGATCGGGCAATATCTGCAACAGGCGTGCGCATTGCCTGTGTCCCAGACTGGGCGTTCTTTCCAGGGAGGGTTGAGCTCGTCTCCGGAAACCGGCATCTTCAAGAATGTTTGGCACGTGGATGTGCGTTCGTTGTATCCGTCCATCATTCTCAGTCATGAGCTTTGTCCGGCTTCTGACACGCTCGGGATGCTGCCGCTTCTGCTCCGAGAGCTGCGTCGCTTCAGGCTTTCTGCAAAGAGCAGGGCGAAAGAAGCGACGACCAAGGCGGAAAAAGATTATTTCGAGGCGTTGCAGGGCTCGTTCAAGGTGCTCATTAATTCGTTCTACGGTTATCTCGGCCACTCCTACGCCACTTTTAATGACTACGATATGGCGGAGGAGGTTACCGCTGTCGGGCGGCGTGTACTGAATACCATGGTGGAATTTCTGCAGGAGAAAGGGGCTACAGTGGTGGAGATGGATACCGACGGGCTTTATTTTGTTCCTCCCGAGGATTTTAAGAAGCCCAAGGAAGTGGAGAAAGTCCTGCAGGAAGTGCTTCCCGAAGGGATTGAAGTGGAGCTGGACGCGGTTTACAGGGCCATGTTTGCCTACAAGAGCAAGAATTATGCGTTATTGGATCATGAAGGGACCGTGACCATTACCGGCGCCGCTTTGAAATCGCGCGGGCTCGAACCTTTCCAGCGACATTATATTCGTGAGTTGATTGAACTGTTGCTGCATGAGCAATGGGAGGAAGCAGATCGTTTGTATGAGAAATACACAGAAGCGATCCGAGAAAGACGTTGGCCTCTGGCGAATTTTGCGAAGCGGGAAGTGCTGTCCACCTCGCCTCAGAAATACCAGGAGAAACTGCAGGCCGGAAGAACGAAACGCAGTGCTGCCCATGAACTTGCATTGAACTCTTCGCGCGAATATCGGCAGGGCGATCAGGTGGCGTTTTACATAAGCGGTGATCGGAAGAATACACCCGTTGTTGACGCTGCGCGCCTCCTTCAGGATGCCGATCCGGATCACAGGGATGAAAATATTCCGTACTACCTGAATAAACTTCAGAAGCTCCACAAGAAATTCGAGCCTTTTCTGGCAAATGATCAATGAGTTGTCTACCATGGAGCCATTCCCGCGTTACAAGCATATCATAGATGACTACGCCCGTTTCTGCGAAGCGCTGGATTCACCTTTGCCTCTCGCGATCTGGACGAATCCGCAAAGGATTAGCCCGCGCCGATTGGCCGCGCTGTTGCGGGGGGCGGGATTCGATCTAAAAGCAGTGCCCTGGTACCCGGGTGCTTATCGACTACCGGTGGGGTCGCGGGTCGGCAAGCGTTGGGAATATTTTGCGGGGTTGTGCCACATCCAGGAAGAGGCGGCTTTACTGCCCGTGAAGATGCTGGATCCCCGGCCGGGGGAGTACGTGCTGGATATGTGCGCTTCGCCGGGAAACAAAACGGCGCAGATTGCCAGCGCAATGAAGGGCAACGGCACTGTGGTGGCAAACGAGTTGAACAGCAGGCGACTGCCTCAATTACGCCAGAATTGTGAACGACTTGGGTACAGCAACGTTGCTCTCTGTAATGCGAACGGGACGAATATACCGGGACATAGTACGCGTTTTGATCGTATCCTGGTTGATGCGCCTTGTTCCTGCGAGGGGACTACGCGGAAAGCGCCGAACCTGCCCCTGGCCACAGACCATCGATTTACCTGGCGCCAGCACAAGCTGCAGTGTGCGCTGATGTTTAAGGCGGCGCAACTTTGTAAAGTCGGTGGACGTATCGTGTACGCGACATGTACGTACGCACCCGAGGAGAACGAAATGGTGGTGGAGAGCGTGTTGAACCGTTACGGCTCGGACTGTCTCCGATTGGTAGATGTTGAGGTGCCGATACCGCGGTACAGCTCCGGTTTGTCGGAGTGGGATGGCCACGGCTTCTGTGAAGAAATGACGAAGACGGTGAGAGTGTGGCCGCACCAGAACGATACCGGCGGCTTCTTTGTGGCGGTTTTTGAAAAAGTTGGAGAGGTCGCAGACTACGAGGAGTGCCGTAAAGCGCTTTCAAACCCTGATATTGACGGGGCAGAAGACGCTCAAAGGTATGGAGTTGAGGCTGTGGAAAGGTTTGGTGTGCCACCCAATTTTCTGGGTAATGCGTCCTTTATGCACGGACGCTCCAAGCAAATCTACATGACCACATGTTCGCATTCACCGCCGGAGGAAGCATTCAGTGTCAAAGAACTTGGGGTTCGTTTTGTGCATAAAGAGGGAAAGCATCTTCGATTAACCCATCCAGGGGCGCTTATGCTTGCCCCGTTTGCCACCCGGAACGTGGTAACGCTGAATGCCGAAGAATTGCAGCTCTTTTTGGAGCGCAGAAGCTTGTATCCACGCTTTAACGCTTTGGCAAACTGTGCAGCAGGTACAGGTTATGTACTGATGCGGCATCAAGGAGTGGGCGTTGGCCTCGGTTCGGTGCGGGTCGACCCCGAATTCGGTTTTACGAGGATTCGAAGTAATTTTCCGAAAGCCTGGGCCTATCGTGTTTCGCCGGGTTCGACGGGGTCTAGGCGAGTGAGTCCGCCGCGGAGCAAACCGGACTGAAGAAGAGCGCGGGCAGGATAAACAGAAATCCGGGAAGGGCCTTTAGGTTTTGTGCGGCGTGAGTGGCTTAATGCTTTTCTCTCAGGGGATGGCGTACACTTGATTTCGGGCGTGTAGAAACTATCTTTCCCGTTGTGGATTGATGCGGAACGAAATAGTTCTTAGACGCTTATCTTGTTTTCGGAATGGATGTACCGGCAGGAAGTTTTTTCTGAAGAAGGCCGGGATTTATAATGATAAGAAGGGAAGGTTATCATGGTTGAAACAGTGGTTTCGGTGCTGACTGTTGTTGAAGCCGTTTTGGCTTTTTTTCTGATTACGATCATTCTCTTGCAGAAAGCTAAATCGGCTGGTGGTCTGGGAAGTCTCGGTGGTGAAGTAGGCGAAAGTGTATTCGGCGCCGGGACAAGTAATGTGCTGCGGCGGACCACCGTGGCTATTGCAGCTGTCTTTTTCGGGATTACTCTGATACTTGTAGTTATTACAGGCAAGGGGACCTCATCCGGAAGTGTGGTTGAGTCTTCTGTGGAGAATTCCGAACAAACAGAAGAACAAGCTGCCGAACAGCCGGTTCCGGAAACCGGCAGCAGTGAGGAAAAATCCTCTTCTTCCATGAAGGAGCGGGAAGAAGCGGGTGGCAATGCTGGTGCCGGCGAAACAACCGAGTAAAGGCAGCCCTGACTTGAGCATATGCTCGCGCCGTGCCCACGGAAATATCCTTCCGCGCAAAATGCCGAGATACACATCGGATCCCGCGTATTACAAAAGCAGCGCTCGGAACTCTTTGCAGTCAGTGATTGCCGTTACCGAGTGTTTGAAAGAGAGCGGACGTGTATGTTGAGTTGCCGGGCAACAATCAGAAACAAGTACGGCATTCACTGTCGGCCTTCCACGGAGATAGCGAGGGAAGCGCAGGTACTGGAGGCGGATGTTACTGTGCGCCGAGACAGCGGAGTAGAGGCGAAAGCAACGAATGTACTCCAACTGGTAGGGCTTGGATTAGCGGCCGGCGATGAAGTGACGCTCGCTGTGGAGGGGCCCGGGGAAGAAGAAGCTGCCGAACGCATGAAGAATATGTTTGAAAAAGAATTTGAATACGTACCGGGCGAGTAGAATACCGCCTCTGGCCTCTTCTCGCTTCTCTGTTTATGTCGGGTGTGTAATATAAAGTACCGCGCAGGAGTGCGAAGGTAAGTACTGGGGCATACGGGAAAAGAGGGGGGACACCCCAGCGAAGCTGACGGCCTGGCCGCGAAGAGCGCATAAGGTGTGAACCTTACCGGGTTCTTCGCCTACGCAAAACCTGTTTTACGGAAAAAAGTTCCTCATTCGCTGGGGCCACCTGCCGGAACATCGGTAAC
>CAJXKU010000147.1 GCA_913055945.1 uncultured Lentisphaerota bacterium
TATCAGTCCATGTTGTATTCTCGGTCTGCCGTTCGGTATCTGGGCGCTTGTGGTGTTGTCTGATCAATCAGTAAAGGCGATGTTTTCGACTTGAGCGTAAGAACGTTTCTCACGAATTGTTTACGGCGGCATGTGTTGTCCGTGATTGCGGCAGGTGTTCTACTTGTAAGTTTTGCTGTCCCTGCTTCACACTTGCCGGGGTTTGAAATATGTGCCTTTAAAAGAATGACGGGGTTACCGTGCCCCGGTTGCGGTTTGACGCGTGCCTTTTGTGCAATATCGCACGGCAACTTTTCTCTGGCCTGGCACGCGAACGGCTACGCTTATCCTCTCTACGTCGCGGTTGTAGCCGTGGCCCTCTGGCCTGTAACTGTCGGTCGCTGGGTGAGCCGTCCATGGCAAAACCGGCGCTTCGCCAGGGTTGTGACGGCAGTGCTGATTGCCGGCGCGGCGTTTATGCTGATGTTCGGGCTGTTACGGATCTACCTTCATGTAACCGCAGCCTGATAATCTTGAGAGAGAAGATGGACCTTGATATATGGACAATATGTTGACAGACGCGTCCGTCCGTATTAAGGTATGCGTACAGAACACGGGGATTCACGGATATGAGGCCAAATACTGATAATTCAAAAAGCGCGCGCGGGTCGCAGCGCCCGAAGGATGCGAAACTGGTGGAACGCAGGGAGGATGAGATCCTGAATGCGGCCGCTTCGGTTTTTGCGCAGTATGGCTATCGCGAGGCCGATGTTGAGGTGATCGCCGACGCAATCGGGGTAGGGAAGGGAACTGTTTACAGGTATTTCCCCACAAAGCAGACACTCTTTTTTGCCTCTGTGGACCGCGTGATGCAGAATCTCGAAAAGCGGCTCCGCGAGCGGGCCTATCCGGTTGAGGATCCCGTCAGGCGGATGGAGGCTACGATCCGCGAATACTTGGCCTTTTTTGACGAAAATCCGGAATTCATTGAACTTTTGATGCTGGAGCGCGCCGAATTCAAAGGTCGCGAAAAACCGACTTACTTCCGGTATCAGGAAGAGAACCTGCCGTACTGGGAAAATACCATCAAAGAACTTATGGCGGCGGGCCGCATACGCGAAATGCCGGTTTGGCGAATCCTGGATGTGGTCAGTGACCTTCTGTACGGCGTGATCTTTACTGATCTTTTTTCGGGCAGAGAGAAATCATTTGAAGAACAGGCGCAGGATATCGTGGATGTTGTATTTCACGGCATTCTGAGTGAATCTGAGGTCAGGAAAAAGTGAGCGAAATTCGTTGAATGTACAGGCGAAGAACATATACGGTCATAGGGGGAGTACTTTGCGCCTGGTGTCTTTTCCTGCTGGGCGGCTGCACGCCGTCGCGTTCGGCATATTTTGAAAAATTCCGGAAGCGGCAGGCTGAACAATTCTCCGAAAAGGCAACGCAGACGGATCTTGCTTCTTTGAAGAAAGAACATGATGGTGAGCAGGCACCGCTGATATCGGGTGAACTTCCGTTGGCGGACGCGGCCCGCTACGCGCTCGCTTTGAACCCTCAGCTCGAAGCCACACTTAAGAAGCGTATGCAGGCTGAAGGCCGAAAATTGGAAGCGTATTCGGAGGCTCTCCCCAAGCTCGATGCTCAGGCAGGTTATACCCGGCTCCATCAATTGCGCACGGTTAACTTGGGCACCCGTTCATTTCAGGTGGGCGAGAAAGACAATTACTCGTTCACGGTCAGGTTGACCCAACCTTTATACAAGGGTGGGGCCATGGTCATTGCGCAACGGGCGGCCGCGCTTTTTACGTATCTTCAGGACGAATTGGTGCGCGGGCAGGTACAAAACGTTCTGCGGCGCGTGGCCGATGCTTATTACAGCGCCCTCCTTGCCAAACAGCTTATTGAGGTACAAAAAACAACGCTTGAAGCGGCTCGGGCGCACTATGACGCCGTAAAGTCGAATAGAAAGCAGGGCACGGCGACCAGATACGATGTGCTGCGTGCCCGCGTAGAGGTCGCCAACTATGAGGCCAGACTGCTCGAGCAGAAGAATCAGTACGATACGGCGAAGGCAACGCTGTTGCGCACCATGGGCGTATCCCAAAACAGCGAAGTGACTTTGGTGACCGATTTCGAGTTTGAACCGCAGGAACGTTCTTTCTCCAAGGCTGCACGGACAGCGTTCAAAAATCGACCTGATATCTACCGGGCCGGAATCGCAGTGGATCTGCAGAGTGAGGATCTGCGTCGCGCCAGGAGCCGGTATCTGCCCAGAATCCATGCGTTTTTCGAAGATGCGTGGAGTCGCCCGGATCCGTTTACAGATGAACAGGATTGGGGTGACGAAAAGACAATGGGCATTCAGCTGGAATGGCCGTTGTTTGCCGGCCTGGGCAGAGAAGGACGCGTAACGCAGGCACGCGCCAGACTGGAGGAAAAGAGGAAACAGCGTCGTGCTACTCGGCAAAAGGCACTGCTCGAGGTGAGGAATGCATTGAACGAATTACAGAACGCTGTGGAGTTGGTAAAGTCACAGGAATTGAATGTGGAGCGTGCGAAGGAAGCTCACAAATTGCTGAAAACCGGGTATCGCGAGGGCGTGAATACGGAGGTGGAAATCCTGGATGCGACTGCTGCCTTAACGGAGGCGAAAGGGCAGTACTACGAGGCCATGTACAAGTACACGATGGCCAGGATTCGGCTGCAGGATGCCATGGGGGTCCTCGGACCATCTCCGGGGAGTACGAAACACCCCCAGAATCTGAATGTACCCGAGGCGCTTCGCCCCTCGGCTGAGAAGAAAGACAGCGAGGAAAAATGAAACGGACAGTTCGGAAGATATTCAAAGCCCTGTTGATTGCCGCGGTGATCCTGCTTCTGCTGGTGGCGCTGATTGTGATCCAGCAGCTTCGCGGGGCCACGAAGGAAGTGACCATCGAGGGGGTGCAGAAGCGTCAGGGCAAGCCTGTGAGTGTGGTCCATCCCCGGAAGCGCGATTTCACGGATTATCTGCATGCGGATGGCGAGGTTCAGGCTGATCGTCGCGCTGTATTGCGGTCGCGGCTGAATGAGGAAGTTAAAAAGGTTTTCGTCGAAAGCGGTGACTCGGTAGAGAAAGGCCAGACGCTGGCCAAGTTCCGTACGGAGGATCTGAAGGCTGAGTTGAAAGCACGTAAGACAGTGGCCAAGGAGGCCAAACGCAACTACGAGCGGTATCAGTCGCTGTATAAAGCAGGCAATGTGACAGAGCAGGTCACCGAACAGCGCCGGACAGCCCTGGAAAACGCCCAGGCACGGTTGCGTCAGATCAAGTCAAAGATGGAATTCACCACGGTTGAAGCGCCCATGGCCGGCAGGGTCGAACGGCGCGAAGTGGACCCCGCCGAATTTAAAGCAGCCGGCAATGTATTGTTTACCATTGTGGATTTGTCCACAGTGGTGATCAAAGCCGATGTGCCGGGTCCGCAGATAGCCGCCTTTGCTCCGGGTGACGCCGCGCAGTTTCGGCTGGGGGGTGGCGGTAAGTGGCGTACAGGCAGTATTACGCGAGTACGCCCTGCCACCAAAAATCCGAACCGTTTCTTCGAGGTTTTTATAGAAAAAGAAAATATCCGGCCAAACAAAAATGGCGGCTTTCTTATGTATCCGGGCATGTATGCCGAAGTGCGCCTGCCGAAGGAGAAGGCTACTTCGATGCTTGCTGTACCGGAAAACACTATCCGACAGACGGCCTCGGGGTATGCGGTATACGTGGTGCGTGAGCATCAGGAACAGGTTGAGGTTGCTAAGGATGAAAAACAGGAGCCGCCGCAGGGATTCTTTTCGACAGTTGGCTGGGCGGTGGCGCGATATGTGACGGAGCTTACCGGCGGAAAGAAGACGGAGAAAGAGAAACAGAAGAAAGAGGAAATGAGAGAGGTTCAGGTGCAGAAAGTTGAAGCCGTGGACGTGGAGGTGGAATCCGGGTTGCGCAGCGGCAGCCTGGCCGGAGTCCGCGGCGAAAGGCTTTCTACAGACGCACGTGTTGTGGTGAATCCGACGGATGAGTTGAGCGCCGGTCAGAAAGTGCACATCGTCTCGAAAGAGGAGGAGGTGGACCGTTGAAGTTTCTGGCGTTATTTGTCCACCGGCGTGTGCTTACCACTGTATTGGTACTTGTTGCGGTGATCCTTGGGATCCTTGCGTATCAGAGTCTGCCACAGCGCCGTTTTCCGGATGTGCAGTTTCCCGTGGCCACTGTGACTACCGTTTACAGCGGCGGTGCCCCGGCGGAAATCGAAAGCGAGATCACGCAGCGCATAGAAGAAGCTGTCAGTTCTATCTCCGGCATTGACGAGATTGAATCTGTTTCCCAGCAGGGGATATCGCAGGTTACCGTCCAATTTGAGCTTGATGAGGATATTGACAGTAAGGCCATCGACGTATTGAATAAAGTGGATACGGTGCAGGGAGACTTCCCTGAAGGCGCGGAGGATCCTGTGGTAGAGAAATTTGAAGCCGGCCAGGAGCCTGTTGTCACTTTGGCCTTACGGGGCTCTCATAGTACAAACAGACTTTACCGGACGGCTGACGAAGAGCTTAGAGAGCGTATTTCGCAGATATCAGGTGTATCTCAGGTTCAGATCACCGGCGGCCAGGAACGCGAAATCGAGGTGCTTCTTAACGCGGCGCAGTTGCGGCGTTACGGACTCTCGATCAATCAGGTGGCGAATGCCCTTCGCGCCACCAATCGCGATATCCCGGCCGGCTATGTCACGGAATCCGGCCAGGAGTCGCTGATCCGGGTGACGGGGCAATTCGCCGAGCTTTCCGAGATACGCGAAGTCCGCATCCCCACCCCAGGGGAAGGAACAGTGAAAATGCATCACTTGGGTCGGATTATTGATGATTATAAAGATAAAAGGACCAGTTCACGTGTAGATGGAGAGAATGCGGTTGTCCTTACTGTACAGAAACAGAGCGCTGCGAACGCCGTGCAGGTTGCTGAGGCGGTGCGGGATTCTATCCCGGATTTAGAGAGGTTTTTACCTTCGGGCACGGGTATAATTGTGGTCGAAGACACCTCCGAGTATATCACGGGTGCTTTGAGCAATGTCCAGACAAATATGCTAGTGGGGATCGCCTTAACGGCGCTTGCGTTGTTTCTTTTCCTCAGTTCCGGCCGCGCTACGCTGATAGCCGGCGTGGTGATTCCCACTGCTGTGATTACATCTCTGATGCCGATGATGTTCAGCGGTTTTTCTCTGAATATTCTGACGATGCTCGCGCTGGCACTTTCGGTGGGGATTGTAGTGAATAACTCCATACTCATCCTGGAGAATGCCATGCGGATGCTGGAGCAGGGATATGGGCGCCAGGAGGCCGCAGTGACAGGCACGGCCGACATTGCGCTTCCGGTGTTGAGTATGGCAGCCACGAATCTGGTGGTGTTTCTTCCGATCGCGTTCATGGGCGAGATCATTGGCCGATTCTTCCGGCAATTCGGGTTGACAATCGTCTACGTCACGATTGTATCTCTGGTGATCACGTTAACTCTTACCCCCATGATGTGTGGGCGACTTCTGAAGTTCCGGAGACATACGCGGAGTTTTCTCAACATACTTCCCCGGATGTGGCAGTGGTGTTTCGCCCACCTGAAGAATGTCTACCTGCGTATCCTTGACTGGTCTCTGAGTCACAGGAAAAATGCGTTGCTGATGTGGGGCACAATGTTGATTGCGGTTGTAGGGGGGCTTGGCCCGACGCTCGCGATGGAGTTTTTTCCTCAGCGTGACGAAGGGCGTTTTCAGGTAACAGTTCAGACTCCTGCCGGGACACCCCTCGCCGAAACCGAAAGAGCGGTGAAAGAAGTGGAAGCTGCCGTAGAGGAACTTCCTTATGTTGAACACTATTACAGCCGGCTGGGACGTATATCCGGCAGTATGGGCGGCAGCAATCGAGGCGTCAATCTCGGAGAAATCCGGGTGTCGCTTACGGATCGCGGCGAGCGGCCTTTGTCTTTAACCGAAATCCTGAATCGTATCCGACCCTATCTTGCTGAAATTTCATCTGCAGACGTCAGTGTAAAAAGGTCGGGGGGCGGCCCGCAGCAGGATCCCGTGAGTGTGGAAGTTCGCGGCAACAGCCTGGAGGAGATCCGCCGGGTGGGGACACGAATAAAAGAACTCATGGAGGACGTCCCGGGTACAGCCAGTGTAAGTAAATCGTGGCAGTCCGGACAACCGGAGGTTCGTATAAAACCCCTGGAAAATAAACTCGCCCAACATAAAATGACGGCCAATGACGTGGGGCGATCCGTGCGGGCATACATTGACGGTACCCTCGTGGGCGAATATCGCGATAACGACGAACGGTATGACATCCGCTTACGCTTGCGGGAGGAAGACCGGCAGTATGCCGAGCGCGTTGCGGGGCTTTTTGTACGTTCGCCGGAGACAGGGCAGATGCTGAAGTTGAATCGCGTCGCGGACGTTACGTATAGTACCGCTCCCACGCTCATTACGCGTAAAGAACGTATGCGCTACGTGAGTGTAGGTTCCCAAACTACAGGAGCGCGGGCAGAAGGAGAAATAGTGAAAGACTTGAAGCAGCGTATCGATAATAAGATTGATGTACCCCAGGGTGTGGATATATCGTACGGCGGGCAAACGGAAATGAGACGCAAGAATTTCAAAGAACTGTTTCAGGCCTTGGTGACGGCGGCGGTCTTGACATTTCTGGCTGTGGCGGGGATTATCGAGTCTTTCTTTTTAGCCTGCGTCATCATCGTCTCTCTTCCCCTTAGCCTGATCGGTATCCTGGCCGCTATGGTCATTGCAGGGGTCAGTATCAATGTGTTTTCGCTCATGGCCATGATTATGCTTGTAGGCATGGTAGTGAACAATGCTATTATAATTGTGGACTATGCCACCCGCAATGACCGGAAAAATCTGTCTGCCCCGGCACAGGTCCGTGAGGCCTGTGATGCCCGATACCGCGTTATCATCATGGCGAACGCCACTACAATCGCTGCGATGATTCCGCTCTCTCTCGGGTTGGGATTTGCCGGGGAGATCTTTCGGCCTATCGCTGTGGTGCAAATCGGCGGGCTCTTTGCAGCCGCGGTGTTGTCTCTGTTCGTTATACCGCTGATCTATGTCATGATCAGGCGGCGAGGCGCGAATAATGTGGAAGCCGATACTCACTAAGATAACCGTCAGGGATGGATACAGATGTTTTTTTACCGAACAGCGTTTGTGACTGTACTTCTTCTGGGGGCCGCTGTCGATTGGTTTACTGTAGGGGGGATGGAGAAAACCGTAACCGCTGAAGCCGGTGAAACGGCTTCTCATATTGACGAGACGAGTAAAATCGCAGAACGGGATGGCGTTTGTCTGGGGAAGCTTGTAGTACGGAAAGACAAAAAGATCAACTTATGGGTGGCGTATACTGAGGAGGCGCGAAATCGCGGATTGTCCGGGGTCTTTCCTGATGAATTCGCCACCGATGAAGCGATGCTGTTTTACTACAACAAAACAGACGAGCGCGCGTTCTGGATGCCCAACACGTACATGAATCTGGATATCTTTTTTCTGGACCGTGAGCGAAGGGTTGTCCGGGTTGTCAGAGGTGTGCCGGCTCATCCCGGCGAAGAGGAGCCTCCGCCCATTCCTAGAGTCGGCGAAACGCGTTGCCGTTATGTGCTGGAGATGCGGGCGGATTCAGATGTTGCTGAAGAGATTGAGGAAGGAATGAAGCTGAGGTGGATCGTGCAACCCCCGATAGGAGAGCGGAGAGAACGTTGAAACGCATCTGTCAGCGAAGAGAACTGCGTTCAGCGTGTCAAACTGCGTTCAGCATGTCAAACTGTGTTCAGCATCTCGGTACCATGAAGGATCTTGCGTCACGCTGCATGCAATGCCTGCGTTTAGCATGTCGTGTACATCCAGGATGTATTTGTTACGCTCAATGCAATTGCTGGACGCAGTCCCTGCGTTTAGCATGTCGTTACCATCGAGGATGTTTTCGTCCCGCTGGACGCAGTCCCTCGTATGAGACTCGCCGGGTAAAGATCCGGCTGAAGCCGGAACTACAAGCAATGGCCTCCCTGGATATCTGAAGGTTTGTAGTACCGCCTTTAGGCGGTCTGTTGAATTCTTAAAGGCGGCGAGTCTCATACTGGGGTGTCCGATGGCTGCACCGGCGGTCAGGCTCG
>CAJXKU010000148.1 GCA_913055945.1 uncultured Lentisphaerota bacterium
CTGCGTGGAGCAATTGCATTGAGTATGACAAAATACATCCTGGATGTTGACGATACGCTGAATGCAATTCCTAAACGGAGTTTGACACGCTGAACGCAGTTCGTGAACGCAGTTCTTTCATACTACCAGTTCGAGGGTGATAACCTGTTTCGGGTTCACTGTCAGCTGACAGGCGTTCCCTGTGATTTCAAGACTTTGGCTGCGCTCCTCGTCCATGCTTGTGATGTAGGCAGCCTGGAGGGGATAGGCAAACTCAACCTTGTCGGTAACAGTGTGATTCTCCGGGTTCCACAAACGTACGAAGATGCTGTCCCGCCTGCTTTCACCGCATTTACACGAGGCCATCACGAGATTCTCCGGCAGGGAGAGGAAGCTGAAAGTTTGCGGGAGGGGGCCGCCTTCGTTGCCGTCCGCTTTGACTTCCTCCACCAGCACGGGGTCATTATGCTCATAGGCAGTGTGGTAATGCGTCCCTTTCTGCCACCTGTCTTCATCAGTGGGCATGAAGGCGTAATAGAACGTCTGTGTGCCGAGACACTGCGCTTCCGGTGTGGCGACGCCGGGGCCCGGTTTAGGTGCCTGGATGGATTGTCGCCCCAGTAGTCCCGTTCCGCGTAAAAGGGTGAGTTGCAGATCCACTTTGTTGTATTCACCCGCTGTCGCTTCGTATTCTTTTAAGCCGCGGGGTATAAGTACAGCGCCGCCTTGAGCAGTTTTTACGCCTACATAATTCTGCAGGTTGAACCTGGGATACATTTCTTCAGGTATTTGAGTCGGGCGTTGCATGACATCGAAATGGCCTTCGGCAAAGCAGTACTCGGTCTGCAGGCCTGTGGGGAATTTGACTGTTATTCTGTGCTCTTTGGCATTGTTCACGATGGTAGTCGCGAATTTTACAGCCTTTTGATCCGCCTCCAGTATGACACGGCTGACAATCTTCAGTGTGACTCGGCGGCTGGTACGTCGTTTTTTGCTTGCAGTCAGGGCAGCGGGGACACGCATGCGGTGGTGAATGGCATATACCGCCCGGAGGTGGTTGTACTCTTCCAGTTTGATTTCGCACGGGAAGTCTGTGGAGATGAAAGATTCCGGGTGTTCGCAGATCGAGTGGTTGTACGTGTCGCCGGCGTCTTCGTCTTCCACGAAAACGTTACCGTTGGTGTAGGTCGCTCCGTTCGTCTTGTCGTGAACAGATACAGTGCCGTCGTCCCGAATATCCACTTTCAGAAAACTGTTTTCGGCAGAGTTTTTGCCGACTGTAACCCTGGGTTTTTGTTGATATTCCGTCGGCTGAGCACCTGTGTCGATTTTGAACAGCGTGAAGCCGCAGGGGGGAATGTCCTGCGTCAGGAATTGCAGCGAACAGGAGTCGTTGTGCTGGTTATGTTTGAAAGGAACAGGGTTATCATTGCTGTCCAGAAGCGTGCAGTTGGCGGGAACGTCTTTGGCGGGAAGCGTTGCCGTAGCCAGTTCAGACCGCTTCCATGGGAGGGGGTTGTATACGAAGAGACCAACTTGACCCTCAGCAAATCCTTCCTTATTTATGTTGGTGTGTAATTGCTGGAAAGCCCGCGGCGAGCGGCCTACTTTCCGTTGGTTGAGCAGCCATTCCGGTAACTTCCACAATGCTTCCGCCATTTCCTGAACCTGTTCCAGCCTGAACATATCATCCCGATGGACCACATCCTTGCTGCATCCGCAGATGTCATCGTGGGGATGACACTTAATGAGGTATTCCCAAGCCTGGCGCAGCAGATCCGCTGGATATGTGTGTTCCAGAAGTGAGGCGAAAGCGCACGCCTGTTCGGTGACAAGGAGTTTACGCGCCGCTTCATCGTTTTCCTGCTTAAGATAGCTCCGGGTGGATAAGACACCCGGCAGGAAGTCATACCGGTGATTGTGTTCGGGCGGCGGGCATTCGCCATGGTGGACGTCCCGAAGACCATTAACTTTGATGACTTCGTTCAGCATCTCTTCCACAGTGGCCATCCGGATATTGTAGCCTTTCTCGCGAGCCTCATTGACAATATCCAGTATTTCTTCTTTCGGCTCGAGGAAATCATGTCCCGCCATCAGACCGATGACGTTTGTTGCGGTGTTTTCAGCAACCGCGTTTATACGTTCGACCAGGTAATCAAAACCGTATTCTTCGCCGCGGCCAAGCTGTTTGGCGTTGCCGTAACCCGAGTTGTAGACCGTGACTTCGCTTCCGTCCGGAGCCTGCCAGATGAATTCGGTGTGATATTGTCCCGTCACGATTCCCCGCATGAAAAACGAGGAAGGTATGCCGAAACCTTGGAGAATCTGGGGCATTTGAGAAATATGTCCGAAAGCGTCGGGGGCGTATCCGATTTTTGCCGCCTTGCCGAAATCTTCTGCAATACTGCGCCCGATAAGAAGATTCCGCACATGGCTTTCTGCACTGGGGATTTTTTCGTCGGGCAGAACATACCATGGGCCAACCGAAAGGCGCCCCTCCTGAATATGCTTCCGCAGTCTTCCTTCTTCCTGCGGACGTATGTCCAGATAGTCCTGCAGAATCACGGTTTGCCCGTCGAGAGTGAATTTATAATCCGGTCTTTTGTCGAAAATATCCAGAAGTCGATCCATCATTTCCACCAACCCGATTCGGAAGTTTTCAAAGCCTTCGAACCAGGCTCTATCCCAGTGAAAGTGCGGGATAACCATGATTTTGAGCTGTTCGTGATTCTTCTCCATAACCGTAAATATTCCTATTGAGTGTTGGTATAATAAAGATCAGGATGTGCTCTTCACGCGGTCTCTTTAAGAAGTCCTTACAATAATTGCTGTTTTAAAAAAGACCTGAACCAATGGTTCGGGATACAATGTGGCTTTTCGGTGGTAGCCTGAAATTGGATCGCTACCCCCGCCAATCAGAGCTCACCTGGAGCAATAAAAGATTGAACACCTGCAAAGTATACGACGGATAGAAAGCGATAATGCATTGGAGGAATCCGGCTTGTTTCCGTGTTGGCATGCCCGGGTGACGCTTGATTTTTCGGAGGATAAGTCGTAGATTAATTCCGCCGACTTAAACAAAAAAACGAAAGCGGGAATACTTGTGCTCCCGGAAAAACATCGGATTACCGCGCCGAAGTGCTTCAAGGTTTGCTTCCCCTGGTTGCGGACGTTGTCGATTTCAGTACTCCTGGTCTTGAGTGTCAACGGCCTGCAGGCGGCCGAACAGTCTGTCCGGGTGGGGATTTATGACTTTAAGCCGCTGGTTTATAGGAACGCTGAAGGACAGCCGGCGGGGATTTACGTGGATATTCTGGAGGCGATCGCGCAGGAGGAGGGCTGGGAGCTTGAGTTCGTCCACGGTACCTGGCCGCAGTGCCTCGAGCGGTTGAGGGAAGGCAGAATCGATATTCTTACCGGTATCCTGCAGTCTGAAGAGCGGGATCAACACTTCGATTTCAACGCTGTATCTATCCTTTCTACATGGGGGCAGCTCTACACCGCACCGGGCCAGGACGTGGAGAATTTTCTCGATCTTGAAGGTAAACGGATCGCGGTGGTAAAGGGAGGTTTTTTCTACCCCAAGCTCGAGCGTATGCTGAAGATGAATAACGTTCAGGCGGAATTCGTCGAAGTAGAGAAGTATGATCGCATTTTTGAAATGGCCCAGGAAGGGCAAGCGGATGTCTGCTCCGCTGAGCGCGTGACCGGCAAGCATGCGGCAAGCGACTATGCGATCGAAAAAACACCCGTTATATATCACCACAAACAATTCCGCGTCGCTGCTCCCGAAGGTGAAAAGGGCCTGCTGAACACCATAGATAAACATCTGAAGCGCTTCAAAACCGCGGATCAGAGCGTTTACCAGGAAACGCTGGACAGACACTGGTACGGCGAAACTTCCTGGACCGCCATCCCGGCCTGGGTCAAGTGGGCTCTCCTGGCCACTGTGAGCGTTCTGGTGTTGGCCCTTATTACGATCTATTATCTGCGTCGGATCATCCGGCACCGCACAGCTCAGCTCCGCCAGCAGGGAAGAGATCTGCGCCTAACCCTGCAGTCCATTGGTGACGCGGTCATGGCCACCGATGAGAAGGGGTGCATTACCCGGATGAACCCGGTGGCTGAAGATCTTACCGGCTGGCGTTTCGAAGCAGCTCAGGGTAAGCCTATGACAGAAGTCTTTCGGATCGTCGAGGCTTATTCCCGGCAACCGTGCGAAGACCCTGTTGAGAAAGTGCTCGACACCGGAAGGTTGAGGGGGCTGGCAAACCACACTGTTCTGATTTCCTATGACGGCACGGAACACCAGATTGCAGACTCGGCCTCCCCGGTACAGGATGATGCCGGCCGCATAATCGGCGTTGTCGTCGTATTCCGCGATGTTTCAGAGATATATCGCCAACAGGAGAGATTGCGGCAGCGGGAGGAGCTCTTGGCCCGAACCCAGGCGATAGCGCACGTTGGGAGCTGGGTACTGGAGGTCCAGGACAACCATCTGAAATGGTCAGACGAAGTTTACCGCATCTTCGGCTACGAGCCGCAGGAGTTTGAGCCTTCCTACGAAACGTTCCTGAATCTTATACATCCGGATGACCGGGCGGCCGTGGATGCGGCTTACTCAGATTCTTTGAAAAAATCTGAAGAAGGCTACGAGATCGAACATCGGATTATCCGCGCCGATACAGGGGAAGTGCGCCACGTCTATGAAAAATGTGTTCACGAATGCAATGACAACGGGGACGTTGTCCGATCAGTGGGCATGGTACAGGATGTCACTGACTTGCGGGAAACAGAAGAAGCTCGGCGCGAACATGAACGCACGCTGTCAACACTGATGGGTAATCTCCCCGGTATGGCGTACCGTTGTAAGAATACATCGGAATGGCCCATGGCGTTTGTCAGTTACGGCGCGTTTGCGCTGACCGGCTATACACCGGAAGAACTTACGGAATCACAAGACATCGAGTTTGGTGACCTCATTCATCCCGACGACGCGGATTCGGTTTGGCAAAAGGTCCAGCAGAGCATTGCCGAAGACATCCAATTTCAGACGGAATATCGCCTTTACGATAAAGAGGGCGGCGAGCATTGGGTCTGGGAGCAGGGCTGCGTTGTGGACAGGGATCAAGCGGGAACCGAGATCCTTGAAGGATTTATCACAGATATCACCGAGCGGAAGCACGCCGAGGAGGAGCGCACTTTAACCTTGAAACTGTTGCAAGCAATGAATAGCGCTTCGGATGTGCCCGGACTGCTCGCCGCGGTAACGCAATTGATCCGCGAATGGTCAGGATGCGATGCCGTTGGTGTGCGGTTACAGGAAGGCAAGGATTACCCGTACTATGAAACGCGGGGGTTCCCGCAGGAATTCGTGGAGACGGAACGGTATTTGTGTGAGGTGGATGAAAACGGCGACTACGTTTGCGATCGGGAGGGGAATCCCGTACTGGAATGCATGTGCGGGAATGTTATCCGGGGGCAAACCGATCCCACCTTGCCGCTCTTCACCGAAAAAGGCAGTTTCTGGACAAACAGCACCAGTGAACTGCTGGCGTCCACGAGCGAAGAAGATCGGCAGGGCCGTACACGGAACACATGTGCGGAGAAAGGCTATGAGACCGTGGTTCTGATTCCTTTGCGGTATGGCTCAGAAACACTGGGATTGCTTCAAATGAACGATGGGCAGCGCGACAGGTTCACGGAGCGCGAAGTCGGACTGCTTGAACGTTTAAGCGATAACCTGGCGGTGGGGTTAGCCCATCGGCGTGCCGCTGACGAGTGGCGGAAGAGTGAGCAGAAATTCCGCAATATCTTCGAGAACGCAAACGATGCCATCTTTATCCACGACGATCGGGGACAGTTTCGCGAAGTCAACCAGATTGCCTGTAAGCGACTGGGCTATAGCCGCGATGAACTTCTGCAGATGAAGGTGCAGGACATTGATAGCGCTCCCTACGCAGAGTTGGCGCCGCAGCGGATTGAAACCATTAAAGAGCAGGGCGAAATGGTTTTTGAACACGAGCATTTGAGCAAACAGGGGGCAAAGCTGCCGGTTGAGATCAGCAGCCGGATCATCGAATACGAGGGAGAATCCATGATCCTCAGTGTAGCCCGCGACATCAGCGCACGTAAGGAAGCTGAAAAACGCCAGAGCGAACTGCAGGAATTTCTGCAATCCACGATGGATGCTCTGACAAGCCATATTGCTGTACTGGATGAAGAAGCGAATGTGATCGCCGTGAACGCATCCTGGCGACGCTTTGCGGCGGAAAACGGTTTGGTCTGGCCGGATTACGGTGTGGGGCGAAATTACCTGGATGCTGTTGATACTGCAACAGATGCTCCTTCTGCGGATGAAGGCGCTGACGAGGCAGTTGACGGCATCCGTAGTCTGTTGAACAGGGAAACGGATTCGTTTGAAGTGGAGTATCCCTGCCACAGTGAGGATGAGCAACGGTGGTTCCGACTGCAGGGTACGCGCTTCGAGATTTCACAGGGCACGCGGGTGGTACTGTCGCACGAGAACATTACCCAGCGGAAACTGGCGGAGCTTGAGCTGAAACAGGCTCTGGACGACTTGCGGAAGGCCCGAGAGCAACATGTTGAACACGAACGCCACCGTGCTCTGGCGGAAATGGCCAGCGGGATTGCCCACGACTTCAACAATGCCCTGTCACCCATCCAGAGTTTCAGTGCGCTTCTCCTTGAGCAGCCGGAAAAGTTACAGGATCAGGACAAAGCGCTTCGGTACCTGCGGCATATTCAGGATTCAGCAAGCGCTGCTGCCGAGACGGTCCGTCGTATGCGCAAATTCTATAAACCCAAAGAAGAAAGTACGCTTGGGCCAGTGGATCTGGATCATCTGATTGAAGAAGTCGTTGCCGTGACAGAACCCCGCTGGAAGGAGGAGGCGAAAGCATCGGGCAAGAGCATAAGCATTACCACGGATCTGAAAGCTTCTTCACAGGTCCTGGGCAACGAGGCTGATCTGCATGAGATGTTGACCAACCTCATATTCAACGCTGTGGATGCCGTCCCTGAGAGAGGCACGATTGATATGCGTACCCGTCAGGAAGAGCCGTGGGTTGTTATGGAGGTGAGTGATAACGGCGTCGGGATGCCGGAGGAAACCCGGCAGAAGTGCCTGGACCCGTTTTATACGACGAAAGGCCCCAGCGGCAGCGGGCTGGGCCTGTCCACGCTGCAGGGTGTTGTGCAGCGGCATCAGGGTGAACTGAGGATTGAAAGCACTGAAGGCGAAGGGACAACATTTTCTATCCGATTGCCTTTGGCGCAGCCTTCAGATGGACAGTCCCGGGAAGCGGAACAGGTGCCCTCCGTGGGCAAGTTGAGGATCCTGGCCGTCGAAGACGAGCCGATGCAGCAGGAAGTGTTGGCAGATCTGCTCGCGGACGAAGGTCATGAGGTGGATGTGGCCTCGGACGGCGCAGAGGGACTGAGCGCCTTTAGGGAAAACACCTACGATGTGGTTATTACGGACCGGGCGATGCAGGAAATGAGCGGTGATGAACTGGCAGGAAAAATAAAGGAAACTGCTCCAGGTCAGCCGGTGATTATGGTCAGTGGTTTCGGCGACATCATGGATGCCCTCAACGAACGTCCCTACGGAGTGGATTGCTTAATTTCGAAGCCGTTTACGCGCAGTAGCTTGCGTAATGCCCTCTGTGAGGTCGTTCAATAGCGGGGCCACGTTGGCGCGCCGGTGAAAATCGGCCGGACCGCGAAGCGGTCCAGGTGGGTAGCCACGGGCGTAAGCCCGTGGAAATCAGTGGTGTACCACCACAAATGCGCGCCCCAAAGCGGGCGCGGGTGATTCCTGTTAAAATCTTTTATTTTTTTGTCCGTAATCTTTTTGTCAAACTGGCGGAAGATATGAAACCAGAAAGATAGCTGGATGAATTGCGTTAAGCAATTGCATTGAACGGGTCGTTACCGCTATGCTGCGGGGTGGTTCTTGTTCGGGGGATCCAGAACTTACGCACATACCGCGATTATTAAACGCGAATTCTCTTTAGGTATCCATTGGTTCAAATAGGATTGAGCCGAAAGCTTGTTCGATGATCAGTATACTGATGCGAAGTATTTTTTGGAGTGCGCTACGTTTTATGTAGCGCTTTGGGATGGCGAACCTGAAGGTTCGCCGAATAGAAAGCGGCGCACGG
>CAJXKU010000149.1 GCA_913055945.1 uncultured Lentisphaerota bacterium
CTGCATCGTAACTGATACTCCGTGATTGGTTCTACAGGCGGTTCTGCTTGGCGCTTACCCTTAAACGAAGTGCGTTCAGTCGAATAAAACCTTCAGCATCCGCTTGATTGTAACTGTCATCCGCTTCGAACGTAGCAAGTTCGGGTTTGTATAGCGAATATTCAGAACGGCGTCCCGTGACATGGCACGCGCCTTTGAAAAGTTTACAGCGGACATCGCCGGTGACATTTTTCTGCGATTCTTCCACCAGTGCCTGCAGGGAACGGCGTTCGGGGGAAAACCAGAAGCCATTATAGACCAGTTCCGCATAGCGCGGGATCAGCGAATCGCGCATATGCATGACTTCCCGGTCCATGCAGATACTCTCGATAGCGCGGTGGGCATTATGCAGAACAGTTCCGCCCGGTGTTTCATAAATGCCTCGCGATTTCATTCCTACGAATCGATTCTCCACGATGTCTATCCGGCCGATACAGTGCTTACCGGCGATGGCGTTCAGCTGGGTCAGCATATTCTTCGCAGATAGTTCCTGCCCGTTCAGAGAGACTGGAACTCCATCTTTGAAAGAGATCACAATGTCTTCCGCATCGTCGGGTGTTTCGCTTAAAGGTCTGGTTAACGCACGCACATCCTCCGGCGGTTCCTCCCAGGGGTCTTCGAGGATACCGCCCTCGAAGCTTACATGAAGCAGATTGCAGTCTGTGCTGTACGGCTTCTCTTCAGTCGCTTCCACCGTTATGCCGTGTTCTCGACAGTACGTCAACAGATCTGAGCGGGATTGCATCTGCCAGGTCCGCCACGGTGCGATGATCTGAATGTCCGGATCCAGAGCATAGGCGGTAAGCTCAAAGCGCGCCTGATCGTTGCCTTTGCCCGTGGCTCCGTGACAGATCGCAGTTGCTCCCTCCTGATGTGCGATGTCAACCAGCCGTTTGGCAATGAGTGGGCGGGCGATTGAAGTGCCCAGCAAGTACGTACCTTCGTAAACGACGTTTGCTTTCATCATGGGGAATACATAGTCGCGGGCGAAATCCTGTTGCAGATCTTCCACAATACATTTTGACGCGCCCGAGTCTTTGGCTTTCTGCTCGACGGTGGACAGGTCTTCGTCCTGGCCTACGTCCGCGCAGAAGGCAATGACTTCAGCGTTGTAATTCTGTTGTAACCAATGCAGGATTACAGAGGTGTCAAGCCCACCTGAATAAGCTAAAACGACTTTCATAAAAACGACCTTTCCTAAGTTAACAGGGATAATGTTCGGGAAGTGCTGTTCTTTATCGGCAGTGATATCGGTCCAACAGATGCCGGCGCTCTGCCGTACACCAGGTCAGAACGATCATGTTTACGAATTCTCTGATGTCACAACAAAGGGCAGATGACTCAATGATGTACTATAGAAGCGTGAGTTTCCGTTGCCATGTGCCCCGATTGAGAACTTAGCTCGCTTCGCCTGCGATCAGAAGCAATGGGCGATGGAATTGTCCGTTGGTCAATGCCCCGTTATCTTTCTTTCTCAGAAAACCTCATAGCCGCCGGATACCCGGGATTCGTAGAAAATCCGGGACGTAGATATACCCCTTTGGCCGGGTCCGTCGGCCGTGGGGATGCTGTTCCCTGCGCGCTGAACGTTCCGCTCCAGCCCAGGGGCGGTCAGCGCTTCCGGGGAAGCTTTTTAGGCTGGGACGCAGGACGTTGGGATGTTCCTCCCGAGTCAGTCTTGTATTGTGCTTCGGATTCCTCGGGAAGAATACCCGGCTCGTCAACCACAACGCGTTTTGTCGGAAGGATCTTTGTACACCCCCCGGCTAGAGCGCCTATGCCGGTCAGCACCAGAAGCGTGAATAAAAAACTTCGTTTAATCATGGTTCGGCGCCTTTCTGAGTTCGTACTTTTGGCAAAAACGTTCAGACATTTTGAGAGAGGAAAAGCTTTTCACTCAGCAAGCACTTTCTGTCGAGTCCTTCGGCTTGTATTCGGTTAAAAGGTCGTTTAAGTAGAGTTGGGTGATCAGTTCGATGTCGAGTTGATGTCCCCCTTTGTAGGCCGTGATTTCTCCGACAAACCGCCCCCCGTCTATGAGGGTAAAGGCTGCGAGGAGGTCCAGAATTGCCCTGTGCCATACCACCTCCAGAGATTTGTCCTCGTGAACCAGTCTGGGCTCGTTGAAATACTTCTTTTTTCCCGCGACAAGAACATTGTCATCCGTATAGCCCAGATTCCTGATGTCGGAAAACAGTTTTCCTATGGTCCGACAATACATCCGCTTCCCGGCAGTGGTATTTGTCCGGGCCTGAGCTCCGTAACAGAAATTTTTTGTGGTCACCGGAAACCGTATGCGTTGTTGACCTATGGCGTTGTTAAACTCTACGGCGCAATCGATGTCGATGCGCGGCACCTCCGCCCGGCACGGTGCGACCGTGAGGAAATCATCATTGGGGCCGGCTACACTGACGGGTTCTTTCACCGTAAAATACTTTGCCTTTTGTCCTGTACTCTGTATGCCTGCGCGTTTAAAAGTGTTTACCAGACTGAGACTTCCGTCGTCGAACAACGGAGGATCACCGGAATCCAGCTGTAAGTTTAGACTATCCAAACCCATGCCAAGTTTCAAAGCGATCATATGTTCGACCATACGAATGTAGTTTTCCGGTGGTCCGCTTCGCAGGACAATATTGCGTACAATCGCGCCCGTCGTCCACACGTTGTAAATGCTCGCTTTCGTGGGCAGACAGTCCGGCAGATCACTTCTGTCCAGCCACCACCCGTGGTCAGTCCCAGGGGAAAAACGCACGGTGCGTTGACTTTTGCCGAAGAATGTACCCGGGCCTGTGGCTGAGACGGGGGAGGCGATCGTTTTTACCTCTGAAGGATATGACGCTTCGGCGGCATCTTCCGTCTCTGTCAGGTCCTGGTCGATCTTTAAGTTGGACCATTTCTCGTAGCCTCTGCGGAGCGAGGACTCCGATCCTTTAAGTAAAACCCCTCCCGGGTGGTTCCGGTCGTTCGACATATTTATATAAGCTCCTGATGGTAAGACAGAAAACATTCAGTCGTGTACGATTGTATGCACCGGCTGGAATTATCGCAAAACGTATGTCACACGGATACGTTGCGGTTGGCGTGCAGCGGTTGCCCCTTTTTTAAAAGGGGGCTTTATCTATCGTTGCGGCCGCCTCGTCCACCGTATCATGCGCAGTGTTACCAGCCACCGGTACTATACTTACTGTCGCTGCACCAAACCGCATGGGTACAGTGACGAGTTTTGTAAAAAAGCAGCCGGATGTAAGAATGAGTATCATACACAGGCAGAAAAGTAACCCCAATCGTTTTTTCATTTTTTTAATTCCTCCGTTATATTGTTGTTGACGTTTGAAAGTGGGATAAACGTACTCTCCATTACTGTAAAACCGACTTGAGTTATTGCTAGGACGTGCCATGTTACGTAATGATTATTTCAGAGACGCAGGCAACTACAGTGGAAATACTTTATTGTATTGTTCAGCGCTGTAAAGTACCGAAATGCTCGCGGCCCGGGTGGCGGAAAGGCAGACGCAACGGACTTAAAATCCGTTGGGGATATTATCCCCGTGCGGGTTCGAATCCCGCCCCGGGCACTCTCCCTCCCTGGATTTTGCCCCCGCCGAAAGTCCCGTCCTGATGTTCGTGTTTACTCCCGGGTATTGCTATTTATGGGCACAGTAACAATAACAGGTCAGAGCGTGCAGGATCGCAGTGTGGCGTTGTGAATGAAGGGGAGTATCCCAAATGCAGGTGTAAAAAGGGGTGTCATATTAAAGCAAAGGCATTAAAGGCTAATGGCGGCGGATGTCCCCGAGCATGTCAACTTTTGCGGCGATCTCTGATACCATACTTCGTATTTACATTTCGGGTTGGTTTGGTTTTGCTCTCGAATCTGGGGACATGCTTTTAGACGTTTGTTCTCAACTAAGACACGCTGTCTCTGAGCTCTTTGTCGTTCAATAGCTTTTTTCATTGGTGCGACTTTGCGTCTTTTGGTGGGCGTGTTCAGGGTCACCACTTAACATCTGGCCTGAATTTGAGGACCCACGAGAGGCGTCCGGAGAGACACGCTCTATGGTCGATCTTAGCTCACCGATGTTATAAGGTTTTCCCAAAAATCCGTCGAGTTGAGAACGAATGTCTTTTTCCAGTGTGACGGGAGGATCACCACTGATCATAACAACGGTTGTCTCCGGAGATTCAGTCTTGGCCACTTTGACGACCGCTTCACCATTAAAGTCGGGTAATCGGCGGTCAACCAGTAGTACGTCGTAACTATTTTGTCGTATTTTATCGATAGCGGCTTGAGATGTTGCCACTGTATCCATGCTATACCCCGAGTGGTCGGCAAATTCTTTCAAGAGCAATCGTTGTATCTCTTCATCTTCTGCAGCTAAAATGTCCATTGTTTATCCCCCCCTCTTCGACGGCGCAGAGTTTCGGATGTTTTGTTGCAGGGGAAAGGGGGGCGCCAGCATTGGCTACTCCCTTCGCTGCATGGCTTTTTCCGTAGTTTTCCACCGTTTCCCGTATCATCGAGACTGCTTTTTCAGCATGAGGACCGGAGGCATGCGCCGTCAGCACAGTTCCGGGTCCAGCATCCAGTGTGATCAATAATAAGACACTCTCAGCGGGTACTGTTGCCTGTCCGTCACTTATTGTCACTTCCGCCTCGACTCCCTGGGTAGACTTGACGATCGCCGCGGCCATCCTGGCATGCAACGCTTCCTCCTGCGGCAGTTGTATCTTCATCTTTGCCATCGGCCTTCCTTCTTTTTTCTGAGCCTCCTGCTTATAGAAGTTCTCCATATCTTCCTATTATCATCATAGAGCTTTAAGCGCTGAGAAGCAAAATGTAAAATTCCCAAAAAGCGCGCGAAGAATTCTCAATGAGATGAGAAAAGCAAGAAGGGGGGCAACATCCGCGGGGACAGGGGATAAATGATGGCAAAAGGAAAGCAATGAGTATCGTTGGATTGATGGACGGTTACAGAGGTGTTCCACGCATCTTCCCACGCATCTTCCAGAGAAGATGCGTTGTAATAAGCACATTCCCGTGTTAATGTAACTTCATTAACTGGAGAGCCATAGTTGGGAAAGGCGGGAGAGGACAATACATGGATAGGAACTCGGAACGAAAAGTGGCGAGAGAGGAAAGTTATATGGGCACGGAAAAAGGACAGCGTACGCGCGTATTGCGGCTGTTGGTCATCTATGTGGTCGTTTTTTCATTCTCTGTTGCGGGTCAAACATTCTTCGGGGATTCGGATCGTGAAGCTCAGGCGAAAGACTCAGGCAAGGAAGACAAGCAGGAACTTCGCGAAAAACTTCAGAAGATTGTCATCCCTGAAATGAACTTCGACTCTGCGAAAGTGACTGACGTGATCCGTTTCCTGCACGAAAAGAGTAAGGAATTGGACCCGGAGGGGGAAGGTGTAAATTTTCTGATCCAATTGAAGAACGGCGGCGCGGCCACGCAACAACCCGGCGGAGCGGAACAAGGGAGGAAGTCTCCGGATGAAAAGAAGGAATCCTTCGAAGGATTTGGAGAGAAAGACTTTGAAGGATTCGACAGGGAAGAGAATTCCGATGAGAGACAAAAACGGGGGAAGGATGATTCAGAAGCTGAATCAGCGCAGAAGCGCGTTCCCAGGGTAACTATGAATATGCGAAACGTTCCGTTATTGGAAATTATCCGCTATATTTGTCAGGCAACGCATCTGAAGTATGCGGTGGACTCGCATGCGGTGATCATTGCCGGTCAAAACGTTCCTCTGGAGCGGATGCAGACACGGGCTTATCTCCTGAAGGCAGGCGTGTTGTCGGGCGAAGGAGACGCGGATGATGCTGATGGCGACGTTTCAGAATTCGGCGAAGAGTAGAACAGCGGGACAGGAGCGGTGCAGCGGTGAACCCGATGCGGAAAATTATCCGGCGACGGTATACACCTCATAAAATATATCTCGCCGTGACGGCGGTAGGGCTGTTGGCGGGACTTGTTTACGGCGGCTATCTTGCTTTGAATGCTGTGGAGCGCTGGCAGGCGCGAAAGAGGCTTGATCGGTTGATGACGCGATGCGTCCTGCTTTCTGAGGTGACAGAGAAAGAAGATTGTGTGCTTCGCGCACATGTATCAGAGGCGGATGGGGGGAGTTACATTCTGTTCGTAGGCCCTGAGAAACGGAATTGGCGTGTTATTTCCCGGCAACCGGGGAGAATGAGATTGCGGCACGTACGCAACCAGAAAACCGTTAAGAGGGTCAGTCGTCGTTATTCGGCGGAAAAGGCGGACTCATCCGGTCTTTTCAGCGTGTACAGGGCAGGAGATACGTTTCATATCCCGGTGCCCGGCGGACACGAACCGTTCCGCCTCGAATTACCCCGCGGCTGGCGTGTGTATATTCGCTCGGAGGGCCGAACAGATGAAAATCGTGCGGGCGGATGGAAAGAGACAACGCTGGTAGACGCTGTGAAAACGGATGACTTCATGCGTGAAAAATTTGGTGATTCGGACGGATGGAGTGTGGAAGAAGGGACGTTCGACACGGTGTGTCGCGGCGGCGGGAAAGCCAACACCGCCAATCCTTTCGTGTTACGGGGGATGAGCGCGGAAGGCAGTCCCCCATCGTGTGTTAAAACCGGCTACCCCTCATCCGGCAATTATGCGGCTCGAGTGAGTGCACGGGCGGTTTCAGAACGTGCATCTTACGCCCTGGAGGTAGGCGGAACACGGGGAAACAGGTTAACTATGCGATGGGAGGGCAAACAGGGACAGTGGCGTGTTTTTGTCAAAAGCGCAAGTGGCCGCGAGACGACCCTGTTGCAGAAAGCTGTAACGGTGCCTGCAGGGAACTGGATAAAACCGGAGATCAAACTCGAGTCGCCCTTCTGCGCTACGGTGCAGCTTGACAGGTCCCGCCTCGGTCGTTTTCGTTTCCAAAAACCGGTGTATGGCCCGGTGCGCTTGAAAGTGAGTCGGGGCGAAGTTCAGTTCGACGATTTTTATATGGGGCCGAATGAGGGCGGCAAACGGCGTGAATGGACGCGGTTGCATAAGAAGAGTAAGCGTTTCGCCAGGAAAGAGATAGAAAAAATGAAAAAAGATCGGGATTTTATCAAATGGGCCCGGGATACCGCCGGATATGAAGAGACAGAAATTTCTTTTAAAAATGCCGACAGCTATCCTGCCGTAAGATATACGGCTCCGATCTACGGAGACTTTTCATACGAAGGGGGCCCAGCGAAGAGCCGCCGTATACTCCTACGGCTACGGGGGCGGGAAGATCAGCGTCATGACATGCTCTTCGACTATGAAGATGAGAAAGGATGGAAACTGGAAGATTCCTCGCATAGTTCCTCAAGTGAAACGAACAATCAGGTCGTCGGCGACTCAGAAGATAAAGATGCCGAATCCGGAAAAACTCCGCAGCCGCTACGGCTCCGTGTACAGGGCGGGGCAATTATGATGGACGGAGAGAAGACCGGACGTGCCTTGCCAACCGGTTTGAGCCGGCCGTTTCAGGTGACGTTGTCTACACTGGGAGACAGCAAGCCGGATCTTGAGAATCACGTTCTGCGTTCAGCGAAGTTATGGAATGAGTTTTTCAACGACAGTCCATCCGACTGGTGTTCGTGGACAGGGAACTTCGGTATGTGCGTCCGGTGGCATTGTGAGGATTACTGGAACTGGATGGGCATCTGGTCGCGGCATCTGGCCAATCTTTTTTCCCGTTATACATACGAAGGCGATCAGACCATTGATTTTTATTTTGCTTTCAAAGATATGGTGCAGAACGCCAAAGGAACGTCGAGGCGGTATGTGCGGTCAAACCTGAATTTTTCTTTCTGTTCGAACGGCCGGGAGCCGGGCAGCGGTTATTCCGTATTGTTCGGCGGTTTCGACAACTCCGGTACCTATCTGCTGAAAAACGGCCGTGTTGTTGCCTGGACGGATAAGACGCAGTTTCCGGATCATTCGGGAACCCATCATGACATCCATTGGCGTTGGTGGCATTTTCAAATCAGGAAAAAAGGAGGCCACATAACGGTATATCTGGACGGAGAAAAGATTCTGGAGGCTGAGGATCCGGATCCGCTGGCGGGCGGCCGCCTGGGGTTCTGGACCGTCAGGAACGGCCT
>CAJXKU010000150.1 GCA_913055945.1 uncultured Lentisphaerota bacterium
CCCTGGAGTGTCTGTAGCCAGGTACAGCTCTGGTACGCCGCGACCTGGCGCGGCGATGCTTCTAAACGGGAAAGGCTGAAGCAGCCTTCAGCCTACCAAAGCGGGCCGGGGCACTGCCCCAATCCCCGGCAAAGGAATTACATCACTTTGCAATCCCGGGGAGAAAGGCGTCGACTTATTATTTTACGTATCTATAAAAGTATTGACATTTCAGTCAGCAGTAGTATAGTATTTGTGGAGGCTTTGCAGGCAGTATGCCTGCATTGCCTTTTCTTTTTTGCTGACCCTACAGTTCTTCATTCTCTACTTTTTCTCGCCGCGTACGTAAGTCGGGTATATACGTAAAGCTCCACACATTGGCATTTGGTTCTCCGTTTACCTCTCTTAACGCTTTATAGCGTAATCTGAACACGCTATCCACCAAGTCCTTCAATTCTGGACGCGGAAGTACCGTTGCCTCTTGTTCACAGTACCCCCAATTGACTAAATAGGCAACAAGGTCAGCCAGTTGGATTCCCGTCGTTAAGTCGCTATGAACGAAGAACGGTTCCGGAATGATTTGGCTTGAACGTTCTCGTCCTTTTGCAGTACGAAGAAAATAGTTCGACATCTGATCAATGAGAAGATGACTTTGAGCTTTTTCAAGTTCATCGAAAACCACTGCACCATACATGTCCCATCCTTGATCCTGGATAAAATAGAAAAAACGTTCAAACAAAAAAGCATAATCTTTTCGAAGATGGTTGCTGGATTCTGGGCGGGGTGCATCTTTGGCGCAGACGCTTGCAAAGGCCTTGCAACGATAGCGGGAGCAGAGTGTCAGAACTTCCTGCACGTATGCCTCCTTCGCCTGAGCGAGGGCGGTCATTTCTTGTTTTCCGGCTGTTGCAGGATTATTCAGGCATTCGGCAGCCAATTTGGTCCTTTCAGGCTGAGAAATCGGGTCCAGCTGTTTGGCCAAACGAAACACCTTCCTTTTAAGAAGTTTCTTTCCCTTCAGTTCATGGCTTGCCATACTATAACGCCTGCCGAAATGCTGGATTTCCGCCTGCTGTACAGCATAAATCAGATTCCATAAATCGCGGTCCTCCACTGCGATACCAGCCAACACCTCGTGTGGTGAGTCTCTTCGATCGTGTCCACTTTCGTCGATGAATAAGAAATATGCCATAATCTGGTCTTTGTGCTTTCTTTTCGCAGACCCCTACACTGAAAATTCTCTTTGGTTGCTTTCCTGTTCCCGTAGCAAACCACAGCCAAAGATGCTACTCTCACATTGAATGATGTAACGCCGTCGGGGCGCTGCCTCTCCGAGTCGGCGGCTCTACGGGCCCCAGGCACAAACCCCGGCAAAGGATTTACATCACTTTGCAATCCCGAAAAGCAACCCCCCGATGATTAAAAATCAGGACACGCCTTTATGGCGAAATACGACAGCTTTACAGCACGGCTATGAATTCGGCGATGACGTTGAGTTCGCCTGCCTCTTCACCTTCGAGGACAATGGGCTCGTAATTCGGCTCTGTTGTGTCCGGTTTGAGGATGACGCGGGCATGTTCCCATGTGCCGTCGGCGAACTCGCGTTTTTCGCTCTCGTAGCGTTTTATCGTGTAACTGGCCTGGGTGTCTTCGTCTACGATATCGCGGTGCTGCACAAGCACGACTTTCCCGTTTCGGGTTCCGGCGGGAAACGCCTGAAACAGGCACCATGCGCCATTGGGGATGCGCCGGTTCATGGATTCGCCCCCGACTTGGGCAATGAACATGCCGCGTCGCGGACGGAACGCCGCCGGAAGTTCAGCCCATTCGAGAGAATCGTCTTCTTCGGGTACGTAGTCAGCTTCGCTGAATTGTCCTGCAGCGGCCTGCAAGTCATACACGGGAACCGCATTTTCATACGGGCGGACGTCTTCTGAGGGGAGGATACGGAATGGTCGATCATCCTGTGCCTCATCTTCGGGTAGTACTTCCGACGTTTCGGGTTCTACAGCCTGTGTTTCCTGTGAGATTTGCCCCGCCAGTTCCTTGAAATATCGGTTGGTTTCGGGGTCCGTGCAGAAAATGTAGCAACCTTTTTGACCGCGACTTAAGAGCGTGCGATAGGTGTTTCTGATGATAAGATCCGCTTGTCTTTTGGCCCTGTCCGGATCTTCTTTGAGCATTTTCTTATAGCCTCTCAGCGAACGGTCGGTATTTGCTCGATTTTCAGGGCAGGTAACGAGCTGCCCGTCTCGGTAGATGATGTCGGGCCCAATGATCACACCGACATAATCGAGTTCGAGTCCCTGACAGGTATGAATACAGCCGATCTCCTGCACTGAATCCGGTTTCAGGATCCAGAGATTCTCGTCCTTGGCCAGATTCCAGCGCATGGAAAAGTCATGTTCCGGAATGGTTACATCGTCGGGTGCCGAGCTATCGTTTTTGGATATCCAATCCCAGCAGTATCCAGCCACCATGCGGGCTTTATTTGTTTCGGCGTTTTTTTCGAATATCAGATCGCGCAACTGGTTGGGATCATCAAAGACTTGGAAATCAAAGTTGAGATCGCCGAGATCCTCGTTTGCCGTTTCGCGGATCTGGAGTGCGTTGTCCAGCCAGGCGAGGTAACCGTCCGAACCGTTGCAACGGAACTGGGATGCAAGTTCCATTTCGTGGATATGCGCCCCCAGTTGTTGGGCCCAATCGCGGATAGTGTCTTTTTCACCGATGTCATTGAACGTCACACGCTGATCTTCATCCAGAAAGAACACACTGTGCTTCGCCGCGAGCATGATCTCTTTAATCTGATTCTCACCGAGATGCTGAAACATCCCTGATTTTTCGTTCAACCGATGGGCTTCATCCGCTAAAAGGACATCCATTTCGTCCGACATAGCCTCCGTATAAGAGCCGGAACTTTTGAACAAATTCTTAATATGCGTCTTCTTGAGGGTGCCGGTGAGCTTACTGTGGTATACATCCCGCGGAGCTGCGTTTTTGGTAACGTATTGCGCCAAGTATTCCCGCTTTGTGAGTTCGACAAGCAGGTTTACCGCCACAACCGACTTTCCGGTACCGGGACCGCCCTGGACGATGAGGACATGCTTATCGTCTGTGTCACGGGAACGCTTAGCAAGATCGAGAACGGTTTCATAAACAAGCTTCTGCTCATCAACCATGATGAATTCCTGATTGCCCTGGAGCATGGACGCCAATTCGTCCGCAAGATTTTTGGACGGGCGCACTTCGCTGTTTTCAATCCGATACATGACCCGGTTGGAATCGCCGTATTTGACGTATCTTTGAAGAAAATCGGCAAGGCGATCTGCGTCGTCTTTGAGGAAAACGGGGGCTTTTTCATAATGGGACGCATAAAATGAGTTCTGCAGTACGTCCCGATCGCGACAATTGTGGAGATAGGCACAGGGACACAGTTGAATAGCATCGTTCTGAACCGTCACATTGAAATCCTGGAGGAGGGCCGCATATGTCCATGCCTGATAAGAGGGGTGTTCACATTCACGAAGCCCCTTTCCGAGGTACGTGGAGACAATCCCATCCTTCCGGGTTGGGTCCACCTTTTCCCACTGCTTTAACTCCACGATAACCGCGGTATCTGTCTTGCCCGAATCCTGACCGGTTAAGATAAAATCGATTCGTTTCGCAGTCTGAGGAATACGGTATTCTATGGAGACGCTGGCATTCCCAGGAATACGCGCTTGGTTAAGCACGTTATTCATATACAGCAGAGAATTCTTCCAGGAACGGATCTCTTTATCCCCGACTTTGTGCCCCAGTCGCTGTTTCAGTCGCCCGTAGATCTTCTCCTCGATCCGATTGGAATTAACGTCTTCCGTAAAAGATTTTCGGTTTTCAGAATAAACCAGCATCTTCAAACTGTTCCTTCAAAGTGAAGAAGTTTTTTCAAAGAAAAAACCGGGTCACAGTCGAATTTCCAGGCGAATTCGGGTAAATCGGACGCATTGGTGTTGTGGACCGCAGCGTGCATGAATTCCTGCGTTGTTCCGGCGTAGAGGCGCATAATTACAGCTCCGTGTACTTGGTTGCGCTACCCTTGGCTTTGTGGGCAGGGTACTTGTCAGCGTTCTTCCGGAGCTTGGCCCGGGCCGCTTCCGTGGGGTCAATGTCGAGCTTGTCCGACAGGTTAAGCAGGTACAGGAGAACATCGCCGATCTCTTCTTCCACCTTCTCTTTCTTGTCATCGGGCAGAGTACGACTCTCATCCTGCGTTAACCACTGAAAATGTTCCATGAGTTCAGCGGCTTCGACTGACAAAGCCATCGACAGGTTTTTGGGACTGTGGAACTGTTCCCAGTCGCGGTTTTGGTTAAAGTTGTGTAATTGCTGTATAAGATCTTGCATAGATAATTGATCCGGCTCTTCATTTTGCGTTGTTTCAGAAGCACAGGGATTCCTGTATACAAATTCATAAAAGTGTATAGCGCGAGGAGAGACGGGAAATACGTGTTGTAATTACGGCGGGAGAATATGTGCGTGTCAGAACAGAAGGGGGTGCGGATTACATATTCAGTTCGTAAAAGTTGAAAATTTCATCCGCCACTTTTCCGAAGATGGAGGCCATCAGGGCGACCCTTATCCACATACCGTTACGTACCTGTCGCCAATAGACTGCCCGGGGGTCGACGTCGATGCGGCTGTCAATTTCATCACGCCGCGGAAGCGGGTGCATAATGACGGCTGTGTTTTTCATCTTGTCCAGGTGTTCCGGTTTCAGAAAGTACTGTGAATTATCACTTTTTGTGGCGTCGTTTTCGCCTTTGTCCCATTCATCCTGTAATCGTGTCATGTAGATCGCGTCTGTTTCCGGGATCACGTTCTCAAAGTCGTAGGACACCTCGTAGTCGACGTCGGCGGCGTCCAATTGGTCAAGCACATCCTGGCCGATCTGCAGCTCACTGGGCGCGACAAAATACTGTTTTACGCCCGGGTAAAGGGTCAGCAGACAGGAGAGGGAGCGCACCGTACGTCCTCGGCCGAGATCTCCTACAAAGACGACGTTTTTGTTTTCGATGCCGCCAAGGTGTTCGAAGCTGCGTTGCAAGGTGTAAATATCCAGTAGAGCTTGAGTAGGGTGCTGATCTTTTCCTGAGCCGGCGTTGATGATCGGCACCGGTCGCTCGGTATTGGACAGCAGCCAGGCGATACGCTCCGCGAAGCCCGGCTTCGGGGTGCGCATGACGAGAAGGTCGAAGTAGGAACTGAATGTGCGCAACGTGTCTTCCGGTGCTTCGCCTTTCATCTCACTGGAGGTGGCCGAATCGCGGACTTCTGCGGGGCTGAGTCCGATAATCTGACACGCAGCATAGAAAGACAGAAACGTGCGGGAACTGGGTTGCGTGAAGTAAAGCATGGCCCTTTTATGGCACAAAAGATCCTGCAGGAACTGCATGCCTGCTTTACTTTTGGCAATTCGGCGGATGGAGGTGGCCAGCATGCCCAACTCGTCCAGCGTCTGACGATCAAACTGCTGGGCCAGCAGTACGTGATAGGGGCGTCTGCCGTTGTTGAGGTAAGGGGCTTTGTCCGGCAGAGAAAGCTGACTGTAGGCGTCCCATGTGATCTGCCGCAGTTGTCGATCTCTTCCGTTCAGCACGACTATACCTCCTTCTGTTGTTGTTGAGCGGGGTGAACGTTGTCGGCTTGCGCGAGTGTTGCGAGCATTGTGGCCTTAATGGTGTGAACCCTGTTTTCCGCCTGTTCAAAAACCTGGGAAAAGGGAGCTTCGAATACTTCATCTGTAACTTCCAGCGCACCGATATCTTTTGTCAGCTCCGTATCGCTATTGTGGAAAGCAGGCAGGCAGTGGAGAAATATCACATTTCCGTCCTGCAGATTGCCGGTTTGTTCAACCAGGGACATATTGACCTGATAAGGCGCGAGTATTTCACGGCGTTCCTGGAATCTTTTCTCTTCTCCCATGGACGCCCATACGTCCGTGTAGAGGACGTTTGCCCCTTTGACCGCTTCTTCCGGAGAGTGCGTCACGGAGATTGAGGCCTCGTGGTGCTTCGCTGCGCGCTGGGCCCGATCAAGCCATTCCGGCGGCGGCGCGAGCGATTCCGGACAGCAATTCACCATATGGAAGCCGAATTTGGCGCAGGCTATCATCAACGAGCGGCATACGTTGTTCTGGCCATCCCCAAGGTAAGCGATTTTAGGCCGTTCCATATCAGGAAAATTTTCCACTACTGTCTGTAAATCGGCCAACGCTTGAGTAGGATGGCATTCGTTTGTAAGGCCGTTCCAAACGGGGACGCCGGCATGCTCAGCCAACTGTTCGACTGTCTGCTGGGCAAATCCGCGGAACATAATGCCGTCAAACATACGGCCGAGTACGCGGGCGGTGTCGGCGACCGATTCCTTTTTGCCCAGATGGATGTCGTTCTGTCCGAGGTACTCGACCGCTGCACCTTCGTCCCTGGCAGCAACAGAGGTGGCGCAGCGTGTTCTGGTGGACGCTTTCTGAAAGACCATGGCAAGGTTCAGACCGGCGAGGCGAGATGGCGTACAAGCGCCTTGTTCAAGTTTTTCCTCTTTGAGACGATGGGCGAACTGAACCAAGCCGCGGAGTTGACTATCGCTCAGATCGTCCAACGTCAATAAAGCTTTATTTTTCAGATCCAGATCGAATGGCATTCTAAAACCCTGGCTTTTGTACTGATTCATTGCGTACGCTTCCTGCACGCGGGAGATCGGATTTGAGCAACGCAGTTAGTCGATGTTACGGAATGATCACGTTTCCTCTTTACGCTCGCTGTCATTATTGCTGCTCGAGGCGTTTCCTTTCTCCTGTGCAGTATTGTCGTCGTTATCGCTTCCGGATGTCGTTGTGGATGAGTCGTCTTTACTCTTTTCCTGCATCCCTTGTTTGAATTCGTTCATTCCTTTGCCGAGACCTCGTGCGATTTCCGGTATTTTCTTGCCGCCGAAAAACAGTATTACGAGGATTATGCCGATGATCAATAATTCGTGCATGCCGGGCATCATGATTTGTTCTCCTTTTGTCGAAGTGTGTGGTTGCAGCGTTCAGATACGCGATGCGTCAGCGTTGTCCGATACAGGACATTACGCGTGCGTCCGGTGCCTCGGTGTTTTCCGGTCGTCTCCAGCAACGGGTTCGGGGACGACTTCTGATTATTCCTGAAACCGGAAAGCGGCTTTTCAGTATTTTAACATAGCATTCTGCGTCGTCCAGACACCTGGAACAATTTTATGAGAGTTCTCATTGAATCGGAGAATAAACCGGAAGACCGGTATCTGAACCTCCGTCCGCTGGGGCTTGCAACGTGATGCCAGGGAACTGTGGTCGGTTTGCAAACGGCGGCTATACACTTAAAGTGTGTGTTTGTGAGATTCTCAAACTTTAACCAGGAAGGAAATTTGGTATGGCATCACTCAACCGCGTTATTCTGATAGGTAATCTTACCCATGATCCACAGTTGAAGAACCTTCAGTCAGGTACCTCTGTGACGAATTTCCGACTTGCGATGAATCGGCGCTACCGTGACAAACAGGGACAGGACCAGGAAGAGTCCTGTTTCGTTGATGTGGAGGTTTTCGGCAGGCAGGCGGAAACCGTGGATCAATATCTTTCGAAAGGATCTCCCGCTCTAGTGGAAGGCCGACTGCGCTACGACCAGTGGGAGGATCGTGACTCGGGAGAAAAACGAAGTAAACTTCTGGTACGAGCCGATCGGGTACAGTTTCTTGGCGGCGGACGTGGCTCCGGCGGAGCTGTCAATGAGGGGGATCAAACGTATGAGAAGACCTATAGCGGGGCGCCGCAACCGGGGCCGAGCGGTCCGGCGGAAAGTTCCGGCGGCGCGGCAGATGCCGGCGGGGAAACGCAACCCGGGACAGAGGACAGTCAGGACGATATCCCCTTCTAAGCTCGCATGAAACCACTGCGTGGACCAAGTCGTTTACCTGTGATCCGCAGTTTGTCTCTTGTTCGGGGTGTCCGACGCTTGCGTAGGCGCCCAGGCTCGTATGAGACTCGGCACCGCGACTGCATGAATCGAAAGCATACTGAAGTATGAACTCTGACCAGCCAAAACCGC
>CAJXKU010000151.1 GCA_913055945.1 uncultured Lentisphaerota bacterium
TTGCGGAACATTTCGACGCTCGTAACGGTTGTCTTCTGTGTTTCGCCGAGGCCCACGATTTCAACCTCGCTTTGCGCAGTGATGCGACCGCGTTCTACACGTCCGGTCACGACGGTACCTCTTCCTTCGATAGAGAACACGTCTTCAATCGGCATGAGGAAGGGCTGATCCACGGGGCGTGACGGTTGAGGGATATATTCATCCACAGCGTCCAGAAGTTCTTTAATGGGTTGTACGGCTTCGCTGGAGGGGTCACCTTCAGCCTCCATGGCTTGGAGGGCGGATCCTTTAATGATGGGGGTGTTTTCCCCGTCAAAACCGTACTCAGTGAGCAGCTCCCGTACTTCCATTTCTACGAGTTCGAGCAACTCGGGATCATCAACCTGATCCACTTTATTAAGGAAGACAACTATGGCCGGGACGGCGACTTGGCGTCCCAGCAGAATATGTTCTCTGGTCTGGGCCATCGGCCCGTCTGTGGCGGCAATCACCAGAATGGCTCCGTCCATCTGCGCTGCGCCGGTCACCATGTTCTTAACATAGTCTGCGTGGCCGGGGCAATCGACGTGGGCGTAATGGCGGTTCTGGGTGCTGTACTCTACGTGGGCGGTGTTAATGGTCAGCCCGCGATCTTTTTCTTCCGGCGCGTTATCGATATCTGTGAACGAGCGCACGTCACTGCCATGTGCGTTGTGGCAGTACAGCGTTATGGCCGATGTGAGTGTAGTTTTCCCATGGTCTACGTGTCCGATGGTGCCGATGTTCACGTGCGGAAGCGTTTTTTCAAATTTTTCTTTTGCCATCCTTGTTCACCCTCCTATGTGTTCACTTCACGTTAACGGGCTGATTCCTGAAAGCTTTTTCTAGCCCACTTTATTGATTATACCGGCGATATAAATTGGAGCCCGCGACGGGACTCGAACCCGTGACCTCGTCCTTACCAAGGACGCGCTCTGCCGACTGAGCTACGTGGGCTCTAATATACAAAGCGTAATTTAGTACGCTTTAGCGAGGTTTCAAGTCCTCCCGGCCCGTCAGAAACGGCAGTTATTCGGCATCCTCTTTGGGAGAGGCGGATTCATCGCTGTCCTGGTCCTCGGGTGAGTTCTCTTCATCCTGATCAGGACTTTGATCTTCAACTTCCTCTTCTTGTTCTACTTGCTGGTCCGGCACAAAGTGCTGCAGCTGCTGCAGGCCTTCATGTTCAAATGCTGAGGCTGAAGGGGTTCCGTTATCAGCGGGTTCGCTTTGCGTCTGATCTGCCTGGTGGTGCGTTTCCGTGGAGGCGGTGTCTCCGGATTCCTGCGAAGAGCGTAGACTTAAGCCGAGACGCCGTTCTGCGGGGTCTATCCGGATGATTCTGGCTTGTACTTCATCGCCTGCCTGGAGAACATCTCGAGGGTTTTCCACCGGTTCGTCGCTTAATTCTGATACATGTACAAGTCCTTCAATGCCGTCTTCGAGTGCTACAAAGGCTCCGAAAGAGGTTAACTTGGTAATCTGGCCTTGCACGGTGTCGCCAACCTGATAGCGTTCGCTTACGCCTGTCCATGGATCATCCTGAAGCTGCTTGAGTCCAAGAGAGACTCTTTGTTGTTCGGGATCAATGTCGAGGACAACTGCTTCAACTTCCTGGCCTTTTTCCAGAACTGCGCTCGGGTGGTTCACCTTTTTTGTCCAGGAAAGGTCCGAGACGTGGATCATTCCGTCGATATCATCCTGGATCTGCACGAATGCCCCATAGGAGGTCATGTTACGAACAACACCTTTGATTTTTGTCCCTTGCGGACATTCAGCGGCTAATTTTTCCCAGGGGTTCTCCGTGGTCTGTCGCCAACTGAGGGAGATTTTACGTGCTTCCGCATCGACGTCAAGAACTACCGCCTCAACTTCGTCTCCGACTTCAAGCAGTTCGCTGGCCTTGTTAATACGTTTTGTCCATGTCATTTCTGATACATGGATAAGGCCTTCGACGCCTTTTTCCAATTCCACGAAAGCGCCGTAAGGCATTATGTTGACCACTCTGCCAGTGACACGGCTGCCGACAGGGTACTTCTCCTCCACGCCTTCCCAAGGGTTCCCTTCTTTCTGCTTTAATCCGAGGGATACGCGCTGGCGATCATAATCAATATCCAGAATCATTACATCAATTTCGTCGCCGAGTTTAACCATTTCGCTCGGGTGAGAGATGCGTCCCCATGACATATCGGTAATGTGTAGGAGGCCATCCATTCCATTAAGATCGATAAAAGCGCCGAAATCGGTGATATTCTTAACGACTCCGGTTCTCACTTCACCTTTTTCGAGTTCTGAAAGGAGTACATTCCGTTGTTCGGCACGTTTCTGTTCGAGCAGTTCACGTCGGGAAACAACAATGTTGCGGCGTTCGGGGTTGATTTTGAGTATTTTTACTTCTAAATCGTGCCCCACGAAATCGTCAAGATTGCGCACGGGGCCTATGTCGATTTGGGAACCGGGCAGAAAGGCGTCTACGCCGATGTCGACAATGAGTCCTCCCTTTACACGATTCCGTACGGTCCCTGTGACGACGTCTCCCTCGTTGCGCTCTTCAAGTATTTGTTGCCAAGCTTTCTGGGCTTCGGCTTTCTGCACGCTGATAAGCGGCATTTCTTCATCGTCTTCAACCAGTTCGAGGTACACATCTACTTCCTGACCTTCCTGCACGTTGGCGAAATCCCGGAATTCTTCTTTGGGTACGAATCCTTCCGCCTTGAAGCCGATGTCGATCAGTGCACCACTGTCGCGCTTTTCGGATACAGTGCCTGTAAGTACAGTGCCTTCCGAGACCGTACTTGCGTTCTCTGACTCTCCCAGGAGATCTTCCATATCGGGAAGGTTCTCCAGATTGACGAATTTCTGTGCCTGTGATTCTTCACGTGTGTTTTGATCGGGACTCATTTGTGTTGCAACCACGCTCCTGTTTTCCGTTTCCACTGCTGTTTTTGAGTTCCCGGCTTAAAGGGAGGGAACTTTAACGAATTATGGGTTAAGTGACAATTTTGTAATTTCATTGCTTATTGAAAAAATTCAAGCACGGAAAACTGAAAACTGGCGCTTATTGTACATTTTATCCACAAAGGTATGCGTAAAAGTCGTGTTGCTGACGCCAGAAGGAAACGATGATTGGAAGCCAGAGAAATGATTCGGCGGTATTCAAGACAAATCCGTCTCGGCTCGTTGAAGGTGGGAGGGGACGCCCCGGTTTCTGTTCAATCTATGACCAAATCTTTGACGAGTTCGTATGCGCAGCTTCGTGAGGAGGTAGAACGTCTGGAAGATGAGGGCTGTGAGGTCATTCGTATTGCCGTTCCGGACAAGAATGAATCGCTTAAGAATTTGAACCGGATTGTGCAGGAAACCACGGTGCCCGTGGTGGCAGACGTTCACTTTGACTACGAGATCGCGTTGCGAGCCATAGACACCGGTGTACAGGGTATCCGGATAAATCCGGGAAATATCCGCTCGCGCTCGAAGTTGCGGCAGATCGCTGAGCACGCCCGGGCGAGCAATACGGTCGTTCGCGTGGGGGTCAACAGCGGCAGCCTTGAGCCGGACCTAAGGAATCGGGATGGGGGTGTCACCGGCAGAGGCCTTGCGGACAGCGCATTGCGTCATTGTGGGGAGATTGAATCCATGGGGCACCGCGAGCTTAAGGTAAGCATCAAGGCATCGGATGTAGAGACCACGATTGCGGCAAATCGTTTTTTTTCCCGGGAGAGTGACATTCCGTTGCATATCGGCGTTACTGAGGCCGGACCGAAATTATCCGGCACGATAAAATCCTCTGTAGGGATCGGCGCCCTGCTTTTAGAAGGTATCGGTGATACAATCCGGGTCAGCCTCTCTGCGGAATCTGTGGAAGAAGTTCGAGTAGGGCACCGAATTCTTGGCTGCCTGGGACTTTTGCCCGGTATGCCGGAGATCGTATCCTGTCCGACGTGTGGGCGAAAAAACTTTGATGTTATTTCTGTTGCTGAGAGGGTTGAAGATGAAGTGTATCGGCTTGTCCAGCAAGGGTACTGTTTGAATGCGTCCAAGGTGGCGGTTATGGGATGTGCGGTGAACGGCCCAGGTGAAGCGCGTGATGCAGATCTTGGGCTTGCGGGTGACCAGCGGGGGGCGGTGTTATTTAGAAAAGGTGAAGTTGTGCGGCGGGTGACCCTGGGGGAAATGGAAGATGCTTTTTTAAAGGAGTTGCACGGCTATATCTGCGGTGAGGGTAATCAAGAGGAGTAATAGAACATAGGGAAGGGCGGATCACCGGTCTGTGAAAGTCGGCGAGATGCCGGGGAAGATGTCAGATTCGGGCTGGGCAGGAGCTGAAATCTTTAATCTGACCGGCGTGGTGATGGGGTTTAAGGGGGCATCCGATGCGACGTGATTTGGTGAGTCAGTTAGGGAGGGTGTGGCAGTTTCAGTGTAAATGCGTATCACTAGACAGAAGATGGAAGGTACAGTATAGAAGAACGGATGAGTTTGAGGAGGATACCTGTTCCCTCAAACAGCTGAGTTCATTTCATTCTGTGAGCTGTGCAGATGTTTTCGGAAGAACAGATGTAAGTTTTCGAATCCGAATGGGGACGACAACTGACCAATGAAACGCAGGACGGCTCAACTCCCTTTACACAACGGCAAAGCACCGGCTTGGTTGTTCCAGCGTATGCAGCGCCTCGCGGGGGCAATCACCATGGCTGTTGTGCAGGAGTACGGTCCAGAGGAAATGCTTAACAGGCTTGCTGACCCGTGGTGGTTTCAGGCTTTCGGGTGTGTGCTGGGGTTTGATTGGCATAGTTCGGGGTTGACCACTGTAACGTGTGGTGCTTTGAAGGAAGCTTATCGGGAGACAGGTGCTGATATGGGCATACACGTGGCAGGGGGAAAGGGGGCCTCGAGTCGGAAAACGCCGCAGCAGATTGATTCTATAGTGGATAGCCGTGGCATTTCCACGGGCGAACGCCTGATATATTCATCACGTATGAGCGCAAAAGTTGATTCAGCCGCGGTGCAGGATGGTTGTCAGATTTACGCCCACACGTTTTTCTTCACGGATAACGGCCGATGGTGCGTGGTCCAGCAGGGATTGGATGAGCCGGGTGGCGTTGCACGGCGTTATCATTGGTTGAGTGAAAGCTTCAATGATTTCGTATGTGAACCTCATGCGGGGTTCCATGACAATACCGGGGTTGAAAAAAACACTGAGACAGATTCGAGGGCCATGTCGTCGTCGGATTCTCTGTTGAATATGGTGGCTGAAGAGGGCGAGGAGAACCGAAAAGCCTGTACTGAACTTACGCAGGAGGATCCCGATAAGCTTCATGAGATGCTCACGCGATATACCGAAGGGCCGACCCTGTTTGTGCCCGAGCGGCATCTGGTGTTACCCCGGGATGTGAATGTAAAGCGGATGCGTTCCAGTTTTCGGAATATCCATGAACAGGCGCCGGAGGATTTTCAGAAGTTGCTGGAGACGAAGGGGGTCGGCCCTGCATCTGTGCGAGCCTTAGCGCTTCTGGCGGAGTTGATCCATGGAACTCCCCCGTCGCGGCGGGATCTTGCGGGGGCTGAGGACGAAGATCAGGAGCGATCGGGACATTGCTGGGCAGATTATTCGTACGCTCACGGCGGTAAGGACGGTACGCCGTTTCCCGTGGATCGTGAAGCGTACGACCGCAGCATAACGGTTTTGACCGATGCCGTGCGTCAGGCACGGATGGGGCGTACGGAGAAGAACAAGGCGTTTCGGCGGTTGTCCTGTTTCTTCCAGGAGCGCTGAGGAAAGTGGTGAAAGGAAGGTTTTGAATTTATCGTCTTCAGATGCAGTGAAGATGGTGCGCTCATCTCTCAGGTTCTCGGTATTGGCAGTGTTTGTGTTCCTGGGGGCGACGGGGGCAGTGGCGCGTGCCGGCGCCTCTGCACCGTGGATGCACCGTGATTCCCCTTTTCGTGCGATATTCGAAGTGGAGAATTTCCCTTCCTCGCCTCAATCAGGTATTCTGTTAAAAGTGCCGGTATGCCGACTGGGAGAATCTGAGGGGAAGGATGTCTTTGTCTACAATCAGTCAGGGCATGAACTGAACAGTTTTGCGGTGGGGGCGGGACGTCAGAACAAGGCCCTGGTGTTGGTTCGGGCGAATAAGAGGACCAGCAGAATCTACGCGTATTTCGGTAGTGGCATGAAAGCCCCTCAGGCTCGCATGTCTTTTCGTCCCAGTTTACAGCTCAACATTCGGACCCGGCCTGAGGGGGGCACCAAAAGCTGGGAAGATACGGCAGCGCTTATTGACGAGTCCGAATCGGTGGCCACTTTATTCCCGGAGCAAATTAATCTGGGCCATAACCCCGTGGATAGCCGGAATAAGTTTATCATGGTGTTCAATGGCTACTTTAAGGTGCGCAAAAGCGGCACGCACTCTTTCTTTCTGGTTCACGACGATGCCGGGTATTTGTTCATTGACGGAGAACGTCTTATAAGTCGCAGTCAGAAACATGCCGGGGGCGCGGCAAGGCGTGGGAAAGGACGAACGTCAGTAGAACTGGCGAAAGGTATGCACAGTGTCAAGGTTGTTGTCGTAAACGATGGAGGGCGGGTGTTGGCTGTTTTGGCGCAGTGGTTGAACAAGGAGAAAAAGCATCCGTTGCAGGCAAATGCCTTTTCCCATCCCGGTACGACTGTTCTCACGGGCGTAGAAAGTAGAGACAGGGGGCGTGCATGTCCGGCGTTCCGGTATGAGCTTCAGTCTTATATGAATTACAAAGGAACGAATTACACTAAGGCGAAGTTCGTCACCTACAACGGCAGATCAGCCGAGTGGCGTTTTGGTGACGGGGCTCGAGCTGAGGGGGCGGAAATCACCAGAATACTCGTAGGTATGGGGAAGATTAAAGTGGCGTTACGTCAGGAAGGTGTAAAAGCGGGCGGCTACGTCCGGTTTCCGGAAGATCCGCCGACAAGGCGGCGATTGAAGAACGCGGAATACTACAGAGAATACGCCCGAAACCTCTCGAGCCGAAACATGGAGACAATGACAACCGAAGTTCTGCAGGCTTACCGTAGATTTTTCCGTTATATCCCATATAATGCCCGGCTTGTTCCCGTGTGCTATGAACTGTTGCAGCGTTCATCGATCAAAGATGCAGAGGAACGGAGAATTTTACTCGATCTTGCCCAGTCCGGCAGCGTAGCGGACTACGAAAAAGGCCGGCGTGCTTACGAGCGGTACCTGGAGGTGACGACGGATCCAGAAAAACAGCTCCAGGCGGCGCTGCAGTATGCTGAGTTTGCGCTGTTCGGAATGCGAGATTCTGAATTGGCAGAACGAATCGTCAAAGCAATCACTCAAAGATCATCGGATGCCAGTGGTCTGATGGCAAAGCTGTTAAAAGTGGATTTGGCCCTGCAGCGGGAAAAGAACGGACGTGCCCGGAAATTGCTGTCTTCTTTGACGTCCGGTGAAAAGATGGTTGACCTGCACCGGCAGGGAGCTGTCAAGTCCAGAGCGCTGAAGGAGCGGTATTACCAGCTGTTGGAGAAAGGTTTTCTTCACCGCGCGCGACAGAAACTATGGGAATGGCAACGCGCAGCGCCCTATCTGCGCGGAAAGGGACACTTTGCAGTGGCGCGGGCACGGCTGTGGCGGCGATTTAAGTGGTATCAGGGCGCATTGGCTGACCTGGACGCCGCGGAGAGGTTGACGCCTCTATTGCCGAACTTGCCCGAAGTTCTTTATGTGCGGGCTCAGATTCGTAAAGAAATGGGCGATACGAAGCGTGCTCGACGTCTATTGCGTCGAATTGTGAAAGAGTTTCCGAATCACCCCGACGCAGATAAAGCTCAGGAGATGTCTCTTCCCTGACGTGACGGTCCGGTACGCGCTGAAGCGGAGCACTGCGTGCAGCATGACACATCGGCGCGCTCCGTGCGCCGCTTTGCACTGCGTGCAGGCATTGCATGCAGCGGACTGCGTCCAGCGTGACGATTACAG
>CAJXKU010000152.1 GCA_913055945.1 uncultured Lentisphaerota bacterium
CCCGTGGCTACCCACCTGGACCGCTTCGCGGTCCGCCGGCGGCGTGCCGGTATTCCGGTGTACCGGTGAGTCGGTGTTCCGGTGTGCCGGCGGGAGCGTGTCCGGGGATTCCGGCGCCCCGAAGGGGCGCGGGTAGGTAGCCCCCGGCGTGAGCCGGGGGTGCATGGCAACCACACAACCTATATTGCGCCCCGAAGGGGCGCGGGTGGGGACAATGGATCGGTGGATCGGTGTTCCAGCAAGACCGGCGGGTGAGGGAATCGTCCGGACACCCCAGTATGAGACTCGCCACCTTTGAGAATTCAGAAGACCGCCTGAAGGCGATACGACAAACCTTCAGATATCCCGGAGGGCAGTTGTTTGTAGTCCCGGCTTCAGCCGGATTTTTGCGCCGAAAACGCGACCTCGTCGATCAATGGCAAACTCACGCCCTGCGCTTACATTCGCTTTTTTCTGCTGTTTATTTCAGGATTATTGGCCACGGTTTTGTTCACAGCCTCTTACGCTGTCCTCAGGAATATTTTCCGAGGCAATCCGAAGAGTAGAAGGCTATTTCGGTCATAAGATCTTCAAGACGCATCTTCCGCGATCCCTTGAGAAACACCCAGTCGTTCGGCCGCACTTGACACTTCAGGTGCGTGCATGCCTCTTTCACCTCTGCAAAGGAAACGATTCCCCCCACATCCTGCGCTGCGTCCGTCATTTGCTCGCCGAGGGCAATTACATAACAGTCAGGTAATTGCCGTGCCCACTTAAGAATATTCACATGCTCCCGGTAGCTCTGTTCACCCAGTTCAAGCATATCCCCGAGCACCAGGAACCGTCGTTCGTCCCTGGGCGTCTGTCCCGTGACTTCCAGGAAACATTCTACCCCGGCCCGCATACTCTCAGGGTTCGCGTTGTACGCGTCGTTGACCCAGTTCACCTCTCCGGCCCGCGCAATTTCCAGCCGCATGGAGGGAAGTGTACACTCCCGCAGCCCGGCAACGGCCGTTTCCGCCGAAAGACCGGCCCCCTTTGCCGCGGCTGCAGAAGTACAGGCGTTTACCGCCTGATAAAAGCCCGGCACATGCCATGTGAACTCTACGGATTGATCCGAACAGTTATCGATCAATTCCACCTGATAACCCGCGATAGAATGCCCGCGGTAATTCACCTGCAGATCCGCCTCATTCGTGGTTCCGAACGTCAGCGTCCGTTCCGCTCGAGAACATTCATGCAGGATATTCTTATACGCATCCTCGTACGGGATCACCGCCACGCCGTTTTCCGGCAACCTGGCCAACAGTTCAGCCTTTTCCCGCGCGATTCTCTCCTGATCGCCGAAGTTCTCTATGTGTGCCTGCCCGATATTGGTAATCACCCCGATATCCGGGCAGACAATATCGGCGAGCACAGCAATTTCCCCGCGTTGATTGCACCCGAGCTCCAGCACTGCAGCACGCGTCTCAGAAGTCAATCGCAGCAGATTCCGGGGAACACCGAAATGATTGTTTGTATTGCCGCTGGTTTTCAACACCTGCCCCGGCCATTGCCTCTCGAGCGCAGCGGCGATCATTTCTTTAACACTGGTTTTGCCGTTGCTGCCGGTAATACCTATTACCCATGACAGGTTCGACGCACGGAGGCGATAATCTCGAGCAACCGCGTGAAATGCCTTGAGACTGTCTTCCACCACAAGAAGGTATGCCTGTTTATTCCCGATTTCAGATTGATACTGCTCAGCGAGCGATTCTTCAGCCACGACCAGCTGCGCTCCCGAATGCACCGCATCCGGAATGTGTTCGTGACCATCGGAATAAGCACCGCGTAACGCAAAAAACACGTCGCCCTCCGAGACTTTTCGACTGTCGTCAGTAATGCGGGCAATTGTCCGGTCACCCTCTTGCGGCTGCAGCTCCCACGTGCCCCCCGTAACCTCTCTGATCCTGTTCAATGTCGTGCTCATAAGCCGCCTTACCCCCCGATCTTTTCCTGTTCCTGAATAGCTTTTCGCACTTCTTCCCGATCATCAAACGGATACTTCCGGTCCTGCACGACCTGATACGGTTCATGCCCCTTTCCGGCGACCAGAATAATGTCCTCCGGCGAAGCATCGGCAACCGCCTGCCGGATAGCTTCACGTCTATCCGTAATCCGATACACGCCGGAAGAACCGCTGGCGACACCGGCCATCATATCATCCAGTATACGTTCCGGGGATTCATCGCGGGGATTGTCACTTGTCAGGTAAATACGATCCGCAAACTTCTGGGCAACGCCAGCCATTTTCGGACGCTTTTCTTTATCCCGGTTGCCGCCGCAGCCGCACACGACACTTAACCGCTTTGGCGCCAAATCGGAGAGCGTCTGCAACACATTCGCCAGCGCATCGGTCGTATGAGCATAATCCACGAAGGCAGTCATCCCTGTCTGCCCCTGGATCCGTTCCAATCGGCCGGGTGTGCCTGTATACGTTTGCACAGCGTCAGGGATGATTTCATCCGACACCCCTGCTTCGCGCGCCATAACGGCGGCTAGGGCCACATTATATAGGTTGTACCGACCCGCCATCGGTGTCCTCAAACTCAACAATTTTTCCTGGTTCCGGTCAAACAGTTCCATATTTCCGCCGCGTTCATTTAACCCCAGATTTTTCATTACAATACGAGACGCAGGATCAGTGCCGAGCGGGATCACGTTCAGATCCGGACGTTCTTCGTGGAGCATCTGGACAAGCCGCTTGCCATAGGCGTCGTCCATGTTCACTACGGCAGAACCGCCTGCCTGCAGCATCTCAGTAAACAGACGTTTCTTCGCCTCAAAGTACGCGGTCATATTTCCATGGTAGTCCAGATGGTCCTGAGTTAAATTCGTGAACGCCGCGACAGCGAAGGGGACCGAACCACATCTGGACTGCTGCACCGCATGACTGGAAACCTCCATCACCACCTCATTCACACCCTGCTCCTCCATTCGGCTCAACAACGCCTGGAATTCAAACGGCATAGGCGTCGTCCGATCACCCACTTCCCGACCTCCCCGGCCGAGAGACCTGAATATCGTCGAAATGCATCCTGCTTCACGTGAAGCACACGCCAAAACGTGATGCAACAGACATACAACAGTTGTTTTTCCGTTGGTGCCGGTTACGCCCATCAAGCGCATATTCGACCCCGGAGAATTGTGAAAAATTTCTGCCACTCGCCCCGCCGCGACGTAAGCATCCCGCACTTGCGCGAAAGCTACGCCTGCCGGCACATCAGCCGGCGTCTCGGCGATAATCCCCTTCGCCCCCGCTGCCACCGCCTCAGGCACGTAGTCCAGGCCATTAACCCTGCTACCGGGCACGGCAATGAACACGCCGCCCTCTACCACATCACGTGAATCCGTCGTGGCACCGCGAATCACGGGATTGTCTGCGGGCTCTGCAACGACAACCTCTGAGCCGAGGAGATCAACGTACGTCTGAAACTGATATTCCTGCCGCATGAGCAACTTCCTCTGAATCCTCACCGTAGCTTTCCGTCTTCTGAGCGATTTCTGGAGACACCTGCAGGTAACGCAATGTCTTCCTGGCTATCCGCTGAAACGCCGGCGCTGCCACCTGACTGGCGTAATATCCTTCTTTACTCGGATCATCCACCGTTACCAGAAGAACAAATTCGGCATCTTCCGCCGGAACAAACCCGATAAAAGAAGAAACGTAATGCTCGTGTGAATATTTTCCGTCTATGACTTTTTGGGCCGTGCCGGTCTTACCCGCCACTTCGTAACCGGGGATCGAGGCCTCGGGGGCTGTGCCGCCTTCCTGCGTTACCAGCTTCATGATGTTTTTCATCACCTTGGCAGATGCTTTACGAATCGCCCGTTGCTTTACCTTCGGCTTCGGTTTCTGTCTGATTTCGCCGGCAGAATCCTCAACCCCTCTGATGATCTGTGGCTCCATCATAAGTCCGTCGTTGGCAATAGCGGCATAGGCCTGCACCAGCTGAAGAGGAGTAACCAGTACGCCCTGCCCGATCGCAAGGCGCGTGACCGCAATCTTACTCCATCGGCGCGGAGGCCGGAGTATACCTTCCGCCTCGTTTCGGAAACCTATCCCTGTCGTCTGCCCAAATCCGAACCGGCGAAGCGTTTGGTACAACCGCCGATCCCCCATCTGTACAGCAATTTTCGCTGTTCCGATGTTACTCGATTTCTGAATAATCTCAGGTACATACAATTCACCGAACTGATGGGCATCGTGCAGTTGTTCACCGGCGTAGTACCACGCTCCCTGCTCACAGTCGTACCGATCTTTCACAGAAACGGTTCCGTAGTCCAACGCACCCGCGATTGACAAAGGTTTCATGATTGAGCCCGGCTCGAACCCCCCTGTCACCGCCCGATTCTGCCAACGCTGCGGAGACATATTTCTCCGTTTATTCGGGTTGAACGTCGGCCTCTGGGCAAGCGCCATGACCTGCCCCGTATCAGGATCCATCATCACCGCAAAAGAAGCGTTCGGCTCATGCTTTCGTCCGACACGCTCAAGTTCCTCTTCAACAATCTGTTGAATGGGTTCGCTGATCGTGAGCCGGATATCAGCTCCATCTGTAGAACGTTTCAGGGGACGCCTCAAGGCGTTCAGTTGACGACCGAGTCGACCAACTTCATAAGTGATCTGTGTTTCGGAAGGCTGCAGTTGGGCGTCCATGAGTCTTTCGATTCCGCAGGCTCCCTCCTGTTCAGCGTTCAGAAAGCCCAGGGTGTTGGCAAGAAGTTCTCCTTTCGGATAATAGCGGCGAGTACTCTCAACAAACCGAAATCCCTTAAGCAGGTTCTTGCGCTCAAGAATTTCCGCCAACTTCTGTGCTTTTTCTATACCCACATGCCGCTGCACCACGACTTCGACAACGTTGAGTTCCGGATTCAAAGCGCGACTGAAACGCTTGACCAATACATCCCGGTCGACGTCGAGATAGGCGTCCAGAAGCGCAATCACTTCCAATCTTCGAGGGGTAAACCGCGCAGGCTCAGCAAGGACATCCCGACACGCAAGGTTTCCCACCAGCAGATGTCCGTTTCTGTCGTAGATACGACCACGCTCACCTTGAGTTTTCTCACTTTCGGTGTACCTGGCCTGGGCTTTGTTATACAACTCTTCATGTCGCTCAACCTGGATATGATGATAATGCATACCCAGAGAAAAAAAGGCGCCGAATATCACCGCCCCTACAAGCAACATTCGGACTGTATAAATCTCCCGCTGCATTCTTCGCGAAAACCCTTGCCTTGTCTGCTTACGCGCTGCATGCCAAAGCCCACGCGCACGTTTGCTGAAAATTCCGCACCACTTCAGAAGCGCTCCACCGGATCATCAACGAGGCCGACAACTGTTGACGAAAAACGCCCGGCCCCTTTCACGCAGTAGGAAACAGCTGAACATATGCGCCGGGCGGACCATCAGAAAGGTGGCCTTCCCGCTTTACCGCCGTTCATTCAGCGCGAAGAAGCCTGCCGCTTCCACATGTTTGCAGCCATAAGACCGGAGGCAGACGGCGATGCATCGTTGTCCCCACCCGGCATACGAGCCTGCCTTACCTGGCCCGAAGCAGCCGGTTGCAGGTCAAGGTCAAAATGCTGGACCTGCCGCATGATATACTCCCCGCTTTTCAGGTGGGCCAGTTCCATACGCAGATTATTCATCTGCTTTGTCAGCACCTTCAGCCGCTCCTGCTCACTCTGCACGCTTTGCGCCAGCTCCTGCCTCGAACTCTGTAGCCACACAAATGAAACCCCCGAACACAATACAACAAACAGAAGGCAGATAATCTTAGCCGATAATTTTAACGATCCGCCGGATGTTTCCGTGTCAACCCGCACATACGTCGACGTTCTTTTCCGTCCTTTCCTGTCAGCTCTGGCCATAACGTTCTTCCTCCTTCCTCTTACATGAATTTTTCCTTAACCTCGTCATACTGCGTCCACCTTCTGACTCAAACGCCACTATCCTGAAACCGCAACGTCTGTTATGACCGCTTCTTCCCGGTACGGCGAACTCCGTTCTTCCGCCGGCCGGTGAGCAGCCGCTACCGCTCATCGGGGAGTTTCTCCGCCGCGCGCAGACGCGCTGAACCGGCCCTGGGATTGTCTTCTTTCTCTTCCGGCCGGCAGCGTACGGGCTTCTTCGTCAACACCGACAAACGAGCAGTTTTTCCGCACCGGCATTCGGGTATTTCGGGCGGACATACACAACTTGCAGCTTCCTCGCGGAAGAACCGTTTTACCCTTCGATCTTCGAGTGAATGAAAAGAAATCACCACCAGGCGACCTTTCTCTTTTAAAATGTTCACCGCCGCTGTAAGCCCTTTCTCCAATTCACGCAGTTCATCGTTGACCGCAATACGGAGAGCCTGAAATGTCCGCGTAGCCGGCGGTAATCCTCCCCCCTGTCCACGGCCGACGACAGATGCCACCAGTTCTTTCAGCTCACCGGTGCGCATCCATGGCCGCTTTTCTCTTCGCTGGACAATCGCCTTGGCCAATTTCTTCGCTTTCCGCTCTTCTCCGTACTCGGCAAGAATTCTCCGCAGTTCGTCTTCCGACGCATGATTCAGCAATTCCGCCGCCGTTCCTTCACTTCGTCGATCAAACCGCATATCCAATGGACCATCGTAGCGATGAGCAAATCCTCTTTCTGCGCTATCCAGATGATAGGAGCAAACACCGAGATCGAGCAGAACACCGTCCACTCTCTGCCATCCGTACTCTTCGCATAACCGCGCCATATCGCTGTATTTCCCCTGTACAAACTCGACCCTATCCGCCGAATCACTGAGGTTTTCCCGAGCAATCGTCAACATCTCCGGATCCCGCTCGATTCCCAGCATCCGCGCGCCGGGGCACGCCTCAAGTATGGCTCCGGCGTGCCCGCCAGCACCGAGCGTGCCGTCAACAATCCGTTCTGCGTGCGGCTGTACCAGATATTCAAGCACTTCCTTACGCAGAACCGGTTTATGAATTTGTTCATCCTCCATGACTATGTTGTTCAGGCCAAAACTCTTATGTCCTGCTGCCCCGCACGTCACTGACAACGAGCAGCAATGTGCTGGCACCTCAAAATTCCGCCATCCCGGAAATGCTCACTCCTGCGACGACTTGCGCAGAATCTCTTCAAAATTATCCGGCTTTTCCTGAAGCTCCTGCAGAACGTCCAGGCCGGTTTCACTGTCCATCTGCTGACGGTGCCATGTTTCCGGATTCCATATCTGAATGGACGTCACAGCCCCCAGCAGCAGTGCTCTATCCTGAATGCCTGCGTGGTCCATAAGCCGCACCGTAAGCGTGATCCGCCCCTGCTTATCCGGTACACACTCTTGGGCCATTGACCCTACCGAAGCCATTGCCCGGGCGGCCTGTGCGTCCGCGAATGAAACTTTTCTCAACTTCTGAAGCAGTTCCTGGAACACTGAGCCCGGAACCAGCTGCAGCGATTTTTCCCTGCCGGGCAGAAGGAAAAATCGCATTTCCCCGTCACCGCCCTGGCGCCACGGTTTGGGTATAGCCAGCCGGCGTTGCCCATCCACGGTGAACTCGTATTCACCCAGGAACCATTGAGTTGGATTTCCCGACGCCGCCATTTGGACACTAATCTCACCTATTTTCTCCTATTTGCCCCTACATTATCCCCTATGTGGCCGCAATGCAAACATTTTCAATCAGAAAAAGTGAAGAAAAAGGCTCTGATACAGGAAGAATGGCGTAGTGCGGCTTCACATCAAAACCGCCACAAACGGCAGGAAAAGCCAAAACCTCAACCGCGAATCAGATACTTTGATGCGTGAACAGATAAGGTTTGGCTTTATTACCCGTATCACACTTGACGCGGTTATTGGCGGGTGGTACTTCACCGGATAAAACAGCATGGGCTTTCCTGCGTGTTCTTGATCGAAATCGAAATCGCTATCGAAATCGGAATGCCGGACGATTCGATCCCGATCCCGATACCGATTGCGA
>CAJXKU010000153.1 GCA_913055945.1 uncultured Lentisphaerota bacterium
CCCCGCCGGGTGTAGTAAGCCGACCTTACCGGGTCAACGACGCTATTTTGTGGGCGCGAAGTCATATCGGGCTATGGACAAGCGCACGGCAACAGTGCTCGTTTCGGTCCTCGCGCTCGTGGCCGGCGCGGGGATCGCGGTCGCCGCTTTCTCGAATCCCGTCCCGGTGGATAACGGCGTTCCGGTGGGGTCGGGGAACGGGCTGGTTGTAACGATTGACGGCAGTACACAGGCCGATTTAGAGACGTTCACCGACGGGCCTGATACCGTGGACCTTCGCACCGTCGACGGGAACGTGACCTTTCACAAGGGGCTCAAGGGCCGCACGTTCATTTCGGTTCTGCCAATGGCCGAGGTCGCAGAGTAAGCCGACCTAGAGGTTTTCGTAAAATCGTGAGGGGGATCGGCAAACCGTCGATCCCCTTTCCCGTTTGGGGCAGCTTGCCCTGTTCGGACTCTGCGACGAGGAGAGAGCAGATGGTCCTTGATACAACATCACCCGGGCAGCAAGCCGCGATAAAGACCGACCGCTTCGTGTTGCGGCCGGTTCGGGGGTCTGACGTGGGTTTGATTACCCATTATGCCAGCGAACAGCGCGTGGCGAGCATGACATCCACGCTGCCGCATCCCTATCCACCCGGAGCGGCGCAAGGGTTTGTCGACCGTGTCACCGGTGACACCCGGGACGAGGACGCATGGGCCATGGACGGCACCGCGCAGGACGCGTCGGAACTGATGGGGGTCATCACGCTCAAGCGGCTGGACCGCGACCAGTCCGAAATCGGCGATTTTGAAAGTGGCATATCCGTCAGAATCGGAAAATATAAGGATATTTGAGGGTTTTAGATCACGGTGGATAACGCCCTTTTTGTGAGCGTGCGCGAGTCCTTCAAGGATTTGGGTGAAGATAACTTGAGCTTCATCGTGATTGAGGCGACCGCCCTCTGATTCGGCGTATTCTGCGAGCGAATAGACGATATTGGCGGATTGTTGAGGCGCCCCTTCAGGGCGCAATTTATCTTGTTGTTCTGTTCCCAGGGCTTCTCCCGCACTGCGGGATTGCCCTGGGCTACGTTGAGACCGCCCCTCCGGGGCTCCGTTCTCCGGCCTCTGATCTCCGTCCTCCGACTTCCGAACTCCCGACGCCAGTTCCATCCGCAGCCAGCAGCGTCCGTCGGTTTCTCCGAAGTCATCGACCTTCACGATGTTGGGATGTTCGAGGTTAGCCATCACCCTTGCTTCCCGGCGGAACCGTTCCAGCATTTCAGGTTTGCGTGAAACTTCCGAAGGCAGGAGTTTCAGGGCATAGCGTTTTTGAAGTGTAGTATGTTCCACCTCGTACACCTCCCCCATGCCGCCTCTGCCTAGCAGGCGGATAACCTTGTACTGGCCTAGAGTGTCGCCGGGGTTCAGTGACTGTTTTTGGTCACTCTCTTTTCCCGGTGGGATTGTGTTGTCGTTGCCGATGGAGTTGTCGCTGGTCATGGTGAGAGAGCACTTTTTATGATTTCACAGATAAAGTTGATACCTTTGTAAATACCAAATAATATTAACGAAAATATCTGTTGTGTTGTGAATATTCCTATTCATCCAGGTGTTGTTTAATCAGCGCCTTGACATAGTCCGGCAAATCTTTCTGTAATTCAAGCGTTTTTTCCTTTAATCGGTCATAAACTGATACTTCGTTTTCTGCCCAGAGAATATCCGCGCGCCGGATTTGTCGCATTGCTACATGTTCGTAATTATCTGGATATGCCCAATAACACTTACGGCAAATGTCCGGGTTTTTAAGTTCAAGCCAATTTGCACAATGTTCGCAAGACCCTGATTTTGCTCTGTTGGCAGATCCGGAAAGTAACATATATTCTTCCGGGTCATCCATATTATCAGCATCGTCACCAATAATTTCAAAAGGAATTCTGTGATCTATCTGCAATTCTTTTTCAGGGAATTTTTCCAAGTAGATAGCACACCTTGCTCCGTGTTTTTCAATGAGTTTTGACTTGAGTTCCTGAGAAAAAGCCGTCCTCCCTGAAAGTCTTGAAAATCGAGCTTTCTCAGGAGGGCCAAATCGGTAGGCTCCTATTTTTCTTCCATCGGCACCTTCGAACCGAAAAGTTTCTAAAGGAATACCCTGCTCACGAACATCTCGCGCAGCTCTGGGGGATGATTGTAGCCATACCTTTCTCTTAACTCCTCTGTGGTAATAAAATCGTGTTCCAGAATATGATCTATCACCGTCTTCGGTCGTTTGGCAGTAACGGCTTTACATTGACGAACAAAATCCTTCGGCAGTTTCGGCTTGGTCATGTTCCTCCCTCCATCAGACAAAGTTGCTCTCCTCGGGTATAACGGTAAAGCGTCGGGACATTTGATAATTCTTCAGTCAGCGCTGGTGAGAGATAGAGCGATTCTATAGTAACAGAATTTCTACCCAGCAGAGTTGCCTGAGACGACCGCCCGGCATCAAGTTCAATCAAGGTAAGATTAAGATCATCGGGAAGCATCTGACCGTAAGATTTATCACCGGTTCTTCCATCGTAGCTTACAATATATCTAATTCTATTCTTGTTTAATTCCTGAAGTGATTCCACAAATTCACAAAACTCTACGCCCTCCAAATAACGAGTATCACGATTGCCCGAACAAACTCCTTGATAAGGTGGATCCATATATACAAGGTCTTCCGGCTTTGCAAGCTTCAGAACATCTCGATAGGTTTTAGAAGCAATAGTCGTTTTCCCTTTCAAATAATAGGATGCTCCCAGTATCTGCATCTTCATCGTTTTAGGATTCATCCCTTTACGCCGATTATCAGCGCTCTGGTTAAACTCCCCGCGAGTATTGTATCGAACTGATGCTTTAATACACCGCGCCAATAAGTATAAGAAAAGATATGGTTCGCCGCTTTCATTGAATTGATCTCTCATCTGAATATAAAATTGTTTGGGATCTTCCATCTGGGCGTACCAAAGGTTTTGGTATTTCTTTGCGAGTTGTTCTGGATTATTGATAATCTCATACAGAAGATCAGTAAGCGGTTTATTGAGATCATTTATATAAAAATATTTTGCCAGGCCGGCGGCTGCGGTTGCAATACTGATGGCCGCCGATCCCGCAAAAGGTTCATAAAGCACGTTTATGTCCGAGGGAAAATATCGGAGGATTTCAGGAGCAAGATTCCGTTTACTGCCTTGATAAGGGATGGGATGTGGTAGTCTTGTAACTTTCATATGCGTGTTTGACTTATCCTTATTAAAAAGCTGAAAAGAGCACCTATATATATTTCCAGAGATGTTGCTATCAGTCAATGCTCTGCAAGGATGACGTAAGGAAGAAACATTCCCTTATAATACTTAACATATGTTTGTTATGAGGTATTACAAGCGTTTTGGTCGGGTGCGCAAAATTGATCTGATTTCGTGAAAAAATGGCAACAACTTCTTATTACGGTTTCCTGCATCTCTATAAGCTCAATAAAAAACAGATTTTTATTGTCTTCTTTTTTCTGCGTCGTCCCCGTTGTGAAGCGGCTTTACAGCAATTCATACACTCGCTCCATTTCGTGAGTGGGCATTCGACTTGTGCTCCGCACATTCCGGCTACCGCCGGGAACGTCTCAAGCCCACTCTCTCCACTACGCTAACAGCTCAGAGGATTGGAACGGACGTCACCGCTGAACTGGGGGCGCAAGGACAACGCGGAACCCAACGTAGTAGTACGGGTTGTCCGGCGGGTTCCGGTAGCGATAGGCCGAACGGCAGCGCCCGGCGGTGCTGTGCCAACCGCCGCCGCGGATCACTCGGTCGGAGGCCTTACTGGTATTCACCGGATTCACACGCGGGCTGTCGCTGTAATAGTCCCTGTCGTACCAGTCATAACACCACTCCCACACATTGCCGTGCATGTCGTACAGCCCCCACCGATTCGCATCAAAACGACCGACGAGCATGATGCTGTCAACTCGCATATTCCGCTCTGCGAAATAAGAGCACTGCGCATTCTTTCCACTGCTACCTTTGTTATTCTCTGCATTGCAGTGACCCCGACCGAAAGCATCTCCCCACGAATACGCCGTCCGTGTCCCTGCACGCGCCGCATACTCCCACTCAGCCTCTGTGGGCAAGCGGTATTGGTAATCCGCCGGCAAACGACCCGCTTCGCGTTCGCGGTGCGTCAGCCACTTGCAGAACGCCACCGCACCGTGCCACGACACTTTAACTACAGGCTGACGATTATTCTGCCCGAACTTATTGCCCGACAACGGATAACCGTTACGCTTCTCGTACGGGCAGTCCTCATCGTCCCAGTCTATCCCATCGGTCTTTCCCGTCGCCTTCATGAACTTGCGGTATTCTCCCAACGTCACCTCGTACTTGCCCATCCAGAACGGCTCGCTGATCTTTACCTCGTGCACAGGTTGTTCCAGATCGTACCTCGGACCGCCGCCGATTAGGTATCTTTTTACCTGCTTCCCGACGTGTGGCGGCGGATCAACCTCCTCCCCAACTTTACTGTCCGACCCCATGTCGAAAACCCCGGGCTTAATGGAAACGAACTCCGTACCCAGCTCCGGCATAGTCCAGTCCTCGCCCTGGACCGGGGCTTTCATTTCGTCCAACTCTGCCCGTGCCGTTTTCTCGCCCGTCCAGTCCGCAGTCAACTCCTTGGTGTACGACTTGTAGCGGGTGTCATCATCGCCATCGTGCGTGACTTTCAGCTTGTAGTCCTCGCCCTTTTCCAGCTTGATCGTGACCGGGGTGGTCTGCTCCTGACGCGTGTCGTTGAGGCTTATATGCGCACCCTTGATTTCGTCGCCACCGCTCTCAGCGGTGATCTTCAACTTGGGCTGGAGGTGAGATTCCGCCTTTTCCCCGAGTTCAAGTAGGCGCTGCTTCGATGAAGCCGCGCCGGGACCAGCCTCATCGAGACAGTCCCTATTTTCGTCCACAATCTCCACTATCCTTTTCCAATTTTCTGCTTCCTCAGCTTCCTCCGCTTCAGCGACAGCTTCCTGAAGTGTGTTCTCGGTCTTGTTCTCCTTCGCCTCTTCTACTGCTTCAGGCAGAAGCTCCAGCGCTTTCTGGTATGCTTTGCGACCGTCTTCGGGCACATCGTCAGAAACAGAACCTGTGCGGGCCTTTTTCTGAACTTCATCCCATTTCTTTCCGCCGTGTTCCTTAAGTAAATCATCGTGTTCGGAGAGTTCCTCCCGATAAGTCTGTTTCGCTTCCCGATAAGCCTGAACGGACTGCGCCTGTTGTTTCGCTCGTTCGTATTTGTCAGCGGCGGTCTGCCAGTGTTTTTCAGCCTCTGCAAATTCGCCGGAATCGTAGGCATCTTCTGCCTGAGAGAAAACCTGTTTTCCGTAATCGAACTCTTCACCGGCAAGGTCGGCGGCCTTTTCAATTGCCGCCTGTTGTTTCGCGGTTTCGGCCTGTTTGCGGGCTTCCTCAGCGTCTTCGCGTTCGCTTACCAGTGTCTCGATTTCATCAACCCGGCTGAGCACGTTGTCGTAGGCGGTCAACGCCTCACCCCACGCCTCGTCGTCATGGGCGGAGCGGGCCGCTTTCCAGCGGGCATCAAGTGCATCCAGCTTTTCGCCAAGACCCTGACTGCGGTCGATGTCTGCATCTTGGATCCGCTCATAAGCCACGGACGCTTCACCATACCGATTGCGCACTTCGCGGGCGTTGGCTTTCGATTCTTTCCGGTTTTGCAGTTCGCTGATGGTGCTTTCGGAGGCGCCAAGAGACTCCAGTTCGCTGATGGCCTCACCGGCGGATTTGAGATCATTGCGGGAAATGGCGTTGCGGGCTTTCTGTTCCAGATCAGTGATTTCCTTGCGCTGTTCCGCAGCGATTTGCTGCTGGGTTTTTGCTGCCTCGGCGAGGTCTTCCAGGCGAGCGGCCAGTTTTTTCGTTTCCGGCTCGAGGGGACTCTCGCCCTCCAGGCTTGACAAGGATGCCTGTGCTGCTCTTTTTACCTTCTGCCAGTTGCCGGATTCCTTTGCGGATTCGGCCTGTTCGATCGCCTGTTCCAGGCGGCTCGTGAGGACACTCGCCCTCCAAGTGTTATAGCCGTAGTAGCCGCCGGCGACGAGAAGTCCTAACACTACCAGCAGTACCGCCCAACGGAAAACGGGTGGTTTGCTTGAGCTTTTTTTGTGTCTTTTCGTGTTTTTTGTGGCTATACCTTTGCGGTTGCCAGACAGGGCATTAACGAAATCGGAGCAGCTCGGGTAGCGGGCTTCCGGGTCTTTCGCTAAGCCCGTCAGCAATATTTGATTCTGTTTTTTGCTGAGAGCGGCAAGAGAATCGGGGGTCTCATTCTTAGCAACATTCATCATCACCAGCGGATCGTTGGTCTCGAAGGCGCTGGCGAACGGTACGGCGCCGCTGACCAGTTCGTAGAAAAGCACGGCCAGTGCGTACTGGTCGGTTGCAGCGCCCTGCTTTTTGCCGCTCCACTGCTCCGGTGCCATGTACGGACGCGTGCCCGAGGTGTCGGCGGTCTCTTTCGATACCCGGCTCATCGAGGAGCGGATTTCGGCCGCTAAACCGAAATCGAGGATTTTGCAGGTGACCGAATCGGCTCGAGAGGACTCTCGCCCTCCAGATGTTTCGGTGATAACCATGATGTTCGACGGCTTGATGTCGCGGTGGATGATCTTTTGTTCGTGAGCGTGATCGAGGGCAGCACCCACCTGACGGCAGATTTCCGTCGCCTGTTCGACCGGGACTTTTTCATCGGGGAACTGCTTGCGCCAGGCCGTAAGCGTACTGCCCGGGACGTATTCCATCACGACCAGGTAATCACCGCGCTCCACATGAAGGCGTTCACCGGCCATTTTGTTGACCTTCTCGGCAAGATGCAGGTGGCGCATGTTAGCTATATTGGAATGAACAAGCTTAGAAACAAGCTGGAAATTCTTCTTAACCCGATCCAGTTCCTCCGCGTTATGCGCGATCATCGACGGCAGGGCTTTAATCGCCACATCGATATCCGCCACCGTATCACGGGCGCGATAGACCGCCCCGAACGCACCTTGTCCCAGCTTCTCGACCAGCTTATAGCGGTCCACCTGCCCGAGGGCATCCTGCGAATTACCCTCAGTCTTCTGATCGCTTATAGACGGGGGTTCTTCCGTGCTGCCGGCGTCATCGTTTTGGTTATTATCTTCCCGCCCGAAGGTTTTGTCGTTACCGATTGATCTGTCGTCCGACATTGTAGTCCTTTTTGTTTTATCTGACGTGCTTAGTAATTGAAATTACGTCGTTAAGATAGCACGAATTTTAGACGATGTCTATTGAGCATTGCGAAATGCTGTACCAGGTTTTTTTCGTTTGTGTTCAAGCGTTAGCTTATTGCTCTCCAGGCTCCAAACGACACACTGAAGTGTGATCTCAAACCGCTTTCTGCGCTAAAGGCTGGCGCTGTATGAGTTCATGCTTCAGCATGTTGCTGTTCGTGCGTGAACGTTTCCGAAACGACACACTGAAGTGTGAATTCAAACGATACCAATCTAAAGATTGAACTCAAACCACGCTAAAGCGTGAACTCAAACGTAACTCAACAGCCTGAAGGCTGAACTCAAACAATGACGCAAATTGTAATCAATCTAAAGATTGAACTCAAACGTCTCGTATTAACCGGTAATTTGGAGTTTAGTATGAGTTCACACTTTAGTGTGGTGTCCTGTTATGGGTCCCAAGTATCTCCCATTGAGGAAATATCGTATTCTTGCCAATGTCTAATTGCTTCTTCACGGCCGACGGTTTCAAGATAACTTTTTGCGCTGGAAAAAGGGAATTAGGGACATGCTTTTTATTTCCAAAGAAGGAGAAGGAGTTATATTGCTTAAAGAAATTGACTGTTTTTTATTAAAAGTTACTAAAAAGAGGATTTATCACGATGCGTACAGCACGGATCAGGAATGACTATGATGATTGTGTTTATCACTGCTGCAACCGGGTT
>CAJXKU010000154.1 GCA_913055945.1 uncultured Lentisphaerota bacterium
GTATCATTTTTCCTAAGCATTTCCCGCAAGGTATTGATTGCCATGTGGTTTTTTAATATCCGGTTTCTCACAAACGGCTCTATCGAACCGTTCCGAACATTCTCGTCTATAATATCGGCATCGTAGTTCGCTTCGATTATAACATGATTCATGTTTTTAAACCGGTATGAAATATAAGCCGTATCTATCGCGAACAGAACATTCCCTAATTTCGGGTGATTTATGTAATATCCCACGGGGTCGGCGGCATCGTGCTTAACTTCAAAAGGCATTACTTTGAATTGCCCTATACTGTACGCTTTTTGTTTCTGCAATGGCCTGTAATTGTGTGATCTCGTTAAGTTTGAGAGAGTATTATAAGAGCCATATACTTTTAGTCCTCGCATCGCGTACGTATAAGCAAATTTAGAATGGTCTTGATGCTCATGAGTTAGCAGTACCCCTTCTATTTTCTGTATATTAAAATCAACCGCTTGCAACATTCGTTTGAAGGAGACTCCGCACTCTAAAACGAGCGCGGAGTTTCCTGCATCTAAAATGAAACAATTCGCTTGACTTCCAGAATCAATTACAGTCAATTCCATTAGAACGCCGGGCCTTCACTTGCTTCGTTAGTATTCTTTTTATCTTGCTCGTCAAGCTCTGCTTCTTTTTGCTCTGATTGATCTGTGGAAGTTTCTTTAGTTTGCTCGAATCCTAACTGTTCCTGCTCTGCATCACCTTCCTCTACTTCCTGCCAATCTTTCATTTCACTAACGTTGGCATTTTCAGCAATTTCTTCTTTTACCCCTTCCAGGTCCCCCTTCTGTTTATGCGCCGCCCGGTAGCTGGCCTGAGGAATATTGATGGTGACGTTCTGAAAACCGCAGAATCGCATCGACTCGGGATGCCGGAGCATTCGGTTGTCCTGGATCGTTGTCCGCAGGCGGCAACAGGCGGACAGCGTAACAGCGTCTCTGTCGAAGATGAAGTACGTGGAGCCGTTTTCACTTGCAAGTTCACAGGCGCGCTGGTAAATCTTGTACTCCTCAGGATCACGGAAGGTTTCCTCACTGACGTGGAAATCGCATTTCGGGAATTCAAAGACTCGACCGTTACGATCGCCTTCGGCCCATACATCGAGCAGAGCTTTTGCAAACGTACGTGACTCTTCCTGGTATTCGCCGTAGGTGACAACCTTTTCGCCCCGCTGTTTCACATCGTTGTCAATCTCGGCGTTATAATGAAAACCGTTCGTCTCATCCCATTCTTCACACAACACAACGCGTCGTGAGCCATCCTCTTCTTCAACGGAGAGCTCCATAAGAGCATTACCTTCGTGGTCGGTTTTTTCACGGTGATGCTCCTGCAGTTCAACCACACTGCCGTCAGAGCGGCGCAGCATATAGTTACCACCCGGCCCGACGGCAGGTACGTCTTTGAGATGGTCCGGTACGCCCGCATGCACGTTAAAGTCGAGGAAAAGCGTCTGGCCGCCCCGAGAAAATGCGTTCTGAGAGCCGTTGAATATCAATTCCTGGGCAACCTGCTTCATCCCCTCCTGAGAAAAACCGACAAGCAGGGGCGCATACAGAATATTGATGTACGCAATACCGAGGGCGCCGGCATAATTTGCCTGCATAGAGGCAAGGAACGTGTTGAGGTGTCCCGTCAGCACGGACGCGCTTCGGGCGGGTTTTGATTCAGTGTTCAGGTTTATCAGTCCCCTTAATCCATACTTTTTCACGTATTCGATAGAGTGTGACGAGCAGTAAACCCTGTGGGGGTACCCCAAATCATGGAGATGGATAGCTCCGGTGTCGTGCGCTCGCTTAACTTTGCTGGAAAAAATGGTGTCGAGTGCCCACTGCTTTAAAAGCATTTCGGCGAGGCCCAGGTTCACAGCCTCGGGATTATTGTTGACAATATTGCTGTTCTCTGCGGACTTTTTGTACATCAGCTGGTCCACAAAATTGCGCGGCACCCGGTAAAGAGACAGCTCCTGGAGTTGTTCATGGTAGCCCCTGCTGGCGAGTTCGTTGTTGACAAGCTCGCGGATCAGCGCACTGTTCAGGGTCCTCATATTACCGTTCAGTACCTGATTCTCCACAGTCTTAGCCACGCTTACGGCCACTTCCTCAGGCAGATTTGTCTCATCGACCAGCTGTTCTGTTATACGTTGCCGATCCCAGGGGCGGGTCAGATTATCGCTGACTGATTCTACCAGCAGAAGACTTGCGTCTGTAACATCAACATTGTCGTAATCTTTCTCGCGAACCTGAATCTGCTCGCGGGCCACTTCGCGCTGTTTGCGATAACGTTTATAGGCGGCAACAATATTCCCGCAACCGAATTCAGACAGGGTGATTTCGACAAGATCCTGAACATCCTCGATGTCGGGGCAACGGGCGCCGTTTTCATCAGGGTACACGTAGTATTCACCTTCAGGGGCATTAAGCTGTTCTATAACTCGTTCTGTTACTCGCTCAGGCAAGTTCTCATCAAAGGGCGTTCCGTCGCGCTCACTGACAACGCGTGCTGCGCGGGCAACCGCCTTCTCTATTTTTTCAGACCGGAAGGGGACAACCACGCCGCTTCGCTTCCGGAAACCGTCGAAGACTTCCCTTTTTGTTGCCTGCCCCATAAACTTCTCCTCCTGTTTCGTGTGGTTTTAAAATGCAGAAAACTCCTGATGAAGACGGGCCTCAGTCAAGCTCCCGTTTATCGTTGAGGGGCACTATATATTGTGTTCGGTAGGTTTGTCAACCCCCTATGTTGTGGAAAAAGCCAATTTTTGTTCATTCTTGATTTAAGACGCTGAACGAGACCGAGTTCTAATCTTCGGCAATCTTTCCGGTCGGCATAATCCACAGGGGTTGTTCGCTGTCGAGATTGAGAAGGCGACCAATTTTCTCATCGTGGAAAGCGCCGATGATTACCGTGCCCAGGCGGAGAGATACACACTGAAGATGGATGTTTTGAGCTGAGCATCCTGCTTCCATGGGGACGTACAGCTTCCGGCCACGGCTGCCGTACCTTTCCATAGTGCGTTCAATATCAGCGGTCATGACAAATGTGACCGGCGCCTTCCGGATGCTGGATTGTCCAAGGGCCGCTTCCGAAAGCTTATCTCTATAATCCCCCTCCTGCACAAGAACCAGGCGATTGCCCTCTCCTTCGTAGCGGTAGATACCGGCTGAAAGCTCCTCAACCTTCCCGGCCACGACGTACAGGTTGCCGGGGTAGATGCCGCCGGCGGAAGGGTACGTTCGTGTGGCACCGCTTATCGCATCTACACTTTTTCCTGCAGCGGCCCAGCATAATTGGGTTACCTGCTGAAGTGTCAAAGGTTTCGAGGCATACGTCCGCACCGAGCGTCTGTGCCCGATCGCTCCCTCTATGGAGTTTTTGCCGTCCTTTCCAGGTGTGGGAAGGGAAACTGTCTCTGATGCGTCCATCGACTGTGACTGGGCGAATGTCAGAATACACAGCCCGCCGAGAGCCAGTACCCCAGTTGTCGGCAGCACCCATAAACCTTTACCCAGGAACTTCCTCATAAGAGCATACCTCCTTTCATGTCTTTACGGAATTCAGGATGAAACACTGGCTTCTGCACCATCTTATACCTTATGTGCTGATCTGCTGATCATACTGTATAAAACTACCATGCATAGGCCACATGACAAACGCGCTCCTTTACTGGAGCAAACCGGCCGGATCGTCCGGCATTCCGATTTCGATAGCGATTTCGATGAAGAACGCACAGGAAAGCCCATGCTGTTTTATCCGGTGAAGGACCACCCCCGGCAACCGCGTCAAGTATGCCACGGCTAATAAAGGAAAACCGCCGGACGGCGTGGATAGACGGGAGTACCGCAGGAAGACCGGAATATACCGAAGATAAAGTCTCCCCCTTGGGGTATCAGGGCGGCTCGCCGCCCGGCGGATTGGCTCGTAAGGGGCATATAGCATGATCGCTTGAAGGGCCCTGACGGCCGGATCCTTTCAGTTTGCGTTTTCATTGTTTACGTGGCGGATTGTTTTTAAGGGGGCAGGTATTATGTTGGTTTACCTTCAAAGGTTTTGACGGTGTCGGGTTTGTTTTGATGCATTCGGATGAAAATCGCACTAGGAGTCCTTTACGTTATGGCGCATATTCCTGTTTTGACAGCGAATGGGCAAGGTGTTGCTGAAGCTTGGGAACATTCTGTGAAACAAGTCTATCAGCATGGTTGTGAATTGACGACTATGTATGACCAAACGGGGGATCCTCCCAGTAAGGATGCGACGATGATGATAACTGTCATGGACCCATTGGCGGAGCCGCGTATCCATAAAGACTTACAAGGGGGGTTGGAAACGTTGCAGGAGTACGTCATGGAAGTAACCGAAGGCATAAAGGATCACCTGGTGCGGGATCCCGGTGAGCCGGATGATGCGCGCTGGGCGTATACGTATCACGGTCGGCTTTTCAATTTCACGGTACCCGGTCATGAGGCAGGTTACGATCAGATGGAATCTATGGTGCATAAACTTGCTGAGAGCCCTTATACCCGGCGTGCTCAAGCGGTTACCTGGAAAGTTTGGGAGGATAACGAGTGTTCGGATCCCGCCTGTTTACAAAGTATCTGGTGTCGCCTGATGCCGGACGGGGAAGAATATTTTCTTAATACCAATGTGCGCTTTCGGTCCAACGACGCGTACAAGGCCGCATTCATGAACATGTACGCTCTTGTGGAGCTTCAGCGTAAAATCGCTGCACGCGTCGGGGAAATGCTTGGAACAGAGGTGAAGCTGGGGCGGTATGTGCATTTTGCGGACAGTTATCACATATACGGTTCGGATCTGGATGAGTTCAACCGCAGATTTCTTCGAAGTCTGGAGAATCGTTCTTTTGAGCAGCGCACGTACCGGCAGGAGGAGGTTGAGGATATTATGCGAGATGCGAAGCCGGCGATTTACCGAAAGGCTCAGAAACTTGGTAGTAACCGCGGACACACACGTTCTTAACCCCGCGCTTTGAGTGTGGTTTTCCCCGGACAGTGTTGGAGGGGGAGATATAAGGAGCCTCCATCCGGCGTTCCAGTTCAACCTAAATTTCGCAGTTTTAGGTTCAAACCTCTTGGCCGGCCAGCCACTGCTCTGCATCCATGGCGGCACGGCACCCCATACCTGCGGCGGTAACTGCCTGGCGGTAGACTTTATCTGCGCAGTCGCCTGCTGCGAAAACGCCATCCACATTCGTGAAGCTTCGCCAAGGGGAGGACAGCACCAGATAACCCTGTTCATCGTGGTCGAGATATTCCACAAACGGATCGGTATTGGGCATATGGCCGATGGCGAGGAAGACCCCGCTGCAGGATATTGTATCTATCTCTCCGCTTTCTTTGTTGCGGACCCGGATGCCGGTGACTTTTCCCTGGTTCACGTCCAGAATCTCTTCTACAACGCTGTTCCACCTGAAGGAGATGTTTGGATTGTTGAAAGCCCGTTCCTGCATGATCCGGGAAGCCCGGAGCTTATCCCGGCGGTGGATGACGGTTACTTGCGAGGTGAAGCGGGTCAGAAAATTTGCATCCTCCATTGCGGCGTCGCCCCCGCCAATGACCACGACCGGAACATTTTTGTAGAGAGCCCCGTCGCATGTCGCGCACGCAGAGACGCCCTTATTGCGCAGAGCTTCTTCTGAGGGCAGGCCCAGCCAGCGAGCACGCGCGCCTGTGGCGACGATGAGGGCCCGACAGTCGATGTTGTTGTCATTGTTCAAGGTTAGACGGTGGGGGCCTCCTGGCTTTAATGAGGTGCTTTTGACGCTTTTCATCTCTACGCGGGCACCGAACTCCTGAGCTTGTTTCTGCATGGCCTGCATCAGCTGTGGTCCTTCGATACCACCCTCGGGGAAGCCCGGATAGTTTTCCACGGAGGTTGTTTCGGCCAGTTGTCCGCCCATTGCTGTTCCGCTCAAGACCAACGGATTCAGTTCTGCGCGTGCGGTGTACACCGCTGCTGTCAGGCCTGCACAACCACTGCCTACGATTATAATGTCCTCCATATGTGGATTCTCCTTTCTGCTGGAAATTGCGCTTCTATTCAGGACTGACTCCCGCCTTTATCCTTCCTGCACGAATCGGTGCAGGTCCTGGGCGTCTTTAACGGCGCAACCTTCTGCGTCATTGTTGAAAAAGGCATACGTGTCAATACCTTGCGCCAGCCGGTTTCGGATATCTTCTGCTTCTCGTTGCAGAACTTCGTCAGAGTAGTCGCCGCCGTAGTTTATGCCGTGGTAGCGCAGGTATGTCCAGTCCGCGGTGAGTATACGGGGATGGTTTTCGATCATATCGTGGATGCAGAGGGCGGCATTGTGTCGGCGCAGAACGTCGTAGATTTCCTCACAGAGCCAGCGAGGATCTCTGACTTCGACACACCAGCGATATTTGTCCGGCGTCTGTTCAAGGAATGCGTCGAGTCTATCCGGGACAGGTTTCCACTTTGGGGGGAGTTGTACCAGTATCGGCCCCAGTACTTCGCCCAGGCGTTCGGCTCGTTCGACGAAGTTTCCGATGCTGTTGTCGGGCTCCTTCAGCCGTTTTATATGCGTGCCGTACCTGCTGAATTTCAATGTATAACAGAAGCCTTGGGGGGTTCGCTCCCGCCATTTGTCAAAAGTTTCCGCGGCTGGAAGATTATAAAACGTGTTGTTGATTTCCACCGTATTAAAGAACTTGGTGTAATGATCAAACCATGACTTCTTCGGAAGATTCGCCGGGTAAAACACATCTTTCCAATGGTCGTACTGGTAACCCGATGTTCCCACCCAGAAATGTCCTGTTTTTTCCATAATCCGACCAACGTGTTCACGTAAGTTTCGTGTTTTCCGGAAAAGCTCGTGTCAATAGAGTTATTGTGCTCCGCAGCACTTTTTGTATTTTCTGCCGCTTCCGCAGGGACATTCTTCGTTCCGGCCCACCTTTCTTGCTGAGCGTCGTACGGGGGCTGCAACGGCTACGCCGCCTTCATCTTCGTCGCCGACCAGAAATGCTTCTTGTTCTCCGCCCCCCTCGACATCACCGAATTGTCCGTATTCGTCGTGTCTTTCTTCCTGCGGCAGCGAGCCGAACAACGCCTGCATCGCTTCCAGGGTGGTAGAGGAACGGAACATGTCGTTGACAACTTCATCCTTAATCGAATCCATCATGTCGGAGAACATGCGGTAGGCTTCCTGCTTGTATTCCACCAGCGGGTCCCTTTGGCCGTAGGCTCTTAGCTGAACACCTTCCCGCAGGGCGTCCATGGCGTACAGATGTTCTTTATACAGACTGTCGATTGCGTGAAGCATCATTTGACGTTCCAGCCAACGCAAGGTCTCTTCATCTTCATGTTTTTCTTTCACTTTGTACGCCTCCTCGATGCGGGACACGATATGTTCCCGCAGCGAATCAATATCACCGTGACGCTCCAGGGTGATTTCGTTTTCTTCGAATTTGAGGGGGAACGTCTTGCGTAACCAGTTGTACAATTCAGACATATCCACATGTTCGTTTTGCGGAACGGCTTCGGTGATGCCTTCAATGCGTTCCGCGACGGCTGTGTTCACGAAGTCGAAAAGCATTTCTCTGGGGTCTTCGGTGGTAAGGATCTGGTAACGCAGGTTATAGATGACTTTGCGTTGCTGGTTCATGACATCGTCGTAATCGAGCGTACGTTTTCGTACGGCGAAATGCTGCTGTTCAACGCGCCGCTGTGCGCGCTCGATGGACCTGTTCAGCCAGGGATGGGAGAGTTCTTCTCCCTCTTGTACGCCAAGTTTCTCCATGATGTTTGAGACCCGCTCAGAGCCGAAGAGGCGCATGAGGTCATCTTCGAGTGATACGTAGAAGCGCGCACTGCCCGGGTCGCCCTGGCGTGCGCAACGCCCTCGGAGCTGGCGGTCAATTCTCCGTGCGTCATGCCGGGCACTGCCGATCACGTGGAG
>CAJXKU010000155.1 GCA_913055945.1 uncultured Lentisphaerota bacterium
TGATGAAAGGCCCAGGGCGACCGCTTTACCAGATCGGCCGGACAGCCTGTGATGGACGTCCTTACGTAGAACTGGACAAATGCACCTATATCATCGGGCTTATGGGGGTAAACGACGCGGTCAAGTTTCTGATGGGCGAAGAACTGCACGACAGCCAGGAAGCAATGGACATGGCGTTGCGCATTGTAGCGTTCATGTATCTGAAGGCACAGGAACTGTCCAGGGAACACGGCATAAAAATAAGCCTTGAAGAATCGCCGGCTGAAAGCGCAGCCCGGCGCCTTGCCAAAACGGACCTCCTCTATTTCGGCGATGAGGCGTCTGAGATTGTGAAGGGCGACGATGCGGATTCTGTGTTCTACACAAACTCCGTCCATCTCGCTCCTGAGGCGGAAGTTTCGTTGACGGAACGCATCCGTATGCAGGCTCAATTCCATAACATGATCGAGTCGGGTGCCATTACGCACGCGTTCGTGGGGGAGGAAAAACCCGCAACCGAATCTATCGAAAACCTGATGAAGCAGGTATTCGACCGGACGCAATCAGCGCAAGTAACGATTTCGCCGGAATTCACCTACTGTGACGATTGTTACCACAATGCGCGAGGATTGCTGGATAAATGTCCCCAATGCGGATCCGAAAATGTCGTGGGCGAAACCCGAGTAGTCGGGTATTTCAGCAAAATTCAGAACTGGAATAAGTCTAAAAGGGAAGGTGAACTCAAAGCGCGTCATCGAGGGCGCTATTCTGTAGAAACAGCAGAACAGATGGCCGATCGAGAAGCGGACGTGACTGCGGAGATTACAGCTTGAAGGTCTTTTGCCGCTACACAGAGCCAAAGTATTTCCCGACGAACTGAAATGAAACGAGGGGGTGACGTTATGGATAAAAAATTCCAGGTGGTTGTGTTCGGTAAGAAGGGTTGCGAGAAGTGTGCTTCTTTAAACAAGCGACTGGACACCATTCTTAAAAAGAAAGAATGGCAGGATTTCGAAAAGGTTTACATGGACGTACACACCGAAGACGGCCTTATAGCCTTTTCTAAAGCTGAATGTCTCAACCCTCAGCGCATTCCCGCCTTCGTGGTCGTATGGAAAAATTCACAGAATAATGCCTTGGAGCCGGTGCCTAATCCGAAGATGGGCCAAAAGGACGAAGTGTGCGGCGATGCCCGGCTGCACACGCATCTCGGGCTGCAGACGGATTATTCGGGAGAAGGTAAAGGCGTTATCAGTCCCAAGATGATCAAGCAGATCCTCCAGGAGGCCGTTGCCTACGGGGAGTCACTCAACAGAGCGGCGTAAGCCGGTCCCTGCACGCACCCTGGAAGACGTTTCCTTTCGGTTGCGTTGTTCATCCGTGGATACCGCTTTATAAACGTCCATGGCTTCTCGGAAAAAGATTTTGTCGTAGGTGACAACCAGCCGATCCCGGAAATCTGCCCCCTCCGTCAGAGACTCTCGCTGGAGAAGGGTCTCACCAGTGGACAACGCGTTTTGCCACTGGTGAAGACGCAGGGCCGGAGGCTCCCCGAACACTGGAACCTGCTCGGCATGGTAATGACCGACAATACTGGCCAGTGCCTGGCTGCGGAGACAGAAATCCAAGGGGTGTACCGGAACCAGCAGACTCAATTGCTGAGCAGCCTCAGCTCCGAGACCGGTCTTTTCCCGTTTTCCGGAGGATGTGCGCAGATCTTTCACTGTGAGGTCCGACCACACTTGGCCGCTTTTCGGCTTTACCAGCCAGAAACGGTGCTCGTCCCGGAGTTGCACGTAGCCGGTACTTTCAAAACCTGAGCCTACTATTGCGGCCTGATATCCCGCTTGCCGTGCACATTCAGCGAACGCTCGGGCTGGATAACGGGCGTCTGAAAATAAAGAAGCGGCGGCTGTAGACTTTTTTGAGGAGAATTCATCTGCTCCGTGTTCGTTCCAATAAGCCCGGAACCGCTTGAGGAGGGCTTCCGGTGCCTCCTCGTGTATCTTAGCCGCTATCCGGGATTTCCATATGTGTAATCGATGCCAGTAGCCATAATCAAACTGGCTGCAGTTGCTTCTGGCCAGTGCACGCGTAAGTTCTGGTTTCACGCCGAAGGAGTGAAAATCAGGGTCTGCCTTCTGGACAAAGGTGTTCTGAATAGTGGCGTTCGCCGCTTCGCGGGTCTTCCGGGGGGAATCTGTCTGCAGATTGTCCAGCCAATGGCGGCAGAGTTTCCTGAGCTCCTCCTGTTCCAACGATTGTCCGGCATCTCTTACCCAAAGTTGACGGATCCGTTCCGATAGCTCGCTCAGATGCTCCGTGCGTCCGGCAAAAAGACTGGATGAATAAAGACGCTTGTGAGGTTTTACCTGAAAGGGATAGAAACGAATTTCTTTCAGATAATACCGATGCGCTTCACTATGTCTGCCCAGCCGACTTAAGGCTAGCCCGATTTCACCGTTGAGGTGAGCATAATTCGGTTCGATGTTCTGCACACTTTTGAAGTACCTCAGGGCTATCCCGGGATCAAGACCAAGCTTGTTGGCGGTCAGACCTGCCAGCATAGCCGGGCGTACCTTTGCCGGTTGAACGCCGGCCGCCTTTCTGAAGCTCTGATAGGCCGCTTTGGGGTTTTTGTTAAACTCACTGATTCGCGCTCGGCGGACCCAGTAATCGGTTCTGACGTCCTGCACGGCAACCGTTGCGCCATAGGCCGCAGCGGAGATCGCGAAGGTGACTGCCAGGACCCGCCGAAAAGGCCCTCGTCCGGAAGGGGTGGCACGTATCCGCAGACGCGGACGCCAAAGGAGACCGATCATGAAGAAACCGATCAGGTTTACGGGTGGTTGAATCAAGGCCTTGTCAAACATTGCGTGGGCCACGATGATAAAAGCGGTAAAGTGGACCGCGTACCAGAACAGACGGCGTCTTGGGGGAGGAAGGAGAACCACAAGGACAATGGGAAGCCATAGCAAGCCGCCGAGGACTCCTGCTTGTGAAAACACGTTGAGAATCTCGTTGTGCGGGTGTTCCGTTACAGGGGCAGCTACTTTCCTGACCCTTTGCGCGGGCGTACGATAGGAGGCGAAGTCCCGCCGGTAATTTCCGGGCCCAACGCCGAGCCCGGGATGATCGGCGATCATTTTCACAGTACTTGCAAACAATGGGAGGCGGATGTCTTTGCGGATCTGCTTAGAGACGGTCGACGGATAACTCAGCACTGCGAATTCGGCGGAGAGTATCAGCGCTCCGATCAGTACGACTTTTCCGGGAGCTGCTAAACGTGGTAAAAACACAAAAAGAAGTACATAACCACCAACAGCTAGAACCGTCGCCCGGCACCCGGTGTGGTAAGCCAATACGCCGGCGAGTATAATCGCCAACGCGGTGCCTATGTAAAAGCATAGTGCTCGAACACTTCCAGCGCGAAGAGAGAGCACCCTTTCTCTCAGGGGTCGTGCATCGGGAGCAGTCAACTTCCACAACCCCAGAACAGGCCAAGGCGCCAGCCCCACCAGAACCGGAGCGGCCCAGTTTACATTTCCTGAGAGGGTAACAACTTGAAAGCCTGTTCCATATTGTTGCCACAAACCATGAAAAACGTGAAGCCCCCACAAAAGCGCGAACACCAGCGGAAGTTTGCGCGGCAGCAGGCTGCGCGGGCAGACCGCGATGTAGACGGGAAAAGCCGCATAGCCTATGAATTCCACGACATGTTGCCACCGTGCTGTATCCCGGAGAATGGCGCCGGCAATGCATAGAGCGGCGAAAAGGGTTATCAGCGAAAACACGACCCTGGGATTGTCCAGGCAATTCCAACCGGCACGCGGGGGCGAATGACTGTTGAAAAATGAATATTGCGGGGTAACCAGCAGATAGCCGATTCCGACCAGTGACAACAGGAAAAACGAGGGCAGACTAATGCCGAATACCAGACTCGTCCAAGTTTCCACAGGCGTGAAAACAGCCAGAGGGTAAGTGAAAAAATAGAGCAACACCGGAAACCACGCCAGGGATGTCCGGACAATGTTTATACTTTTCCACCCCGGTTTCAGGTTAGTGTTTTTCTGCAGTGTCATGAGAAAACTCCGGAAATGACACACCCTTTTCTACGTGTGTGCGCACACCCCGACATGCCGGACGTCGGCGTTGGGCGACCTTTTTCAAGCAATGACTATGAAACGTTACCAAGACTGGATTTTCCATATTCCTGCCCTCTTCAGCGAACAGTTCTAAGAGGGAAGCAGATGAAATTCCTGAAAACACCTCGCTGTTCAATTAAAACCAGTACCGGCCTATGTCGGGGGAGAACGACGTTTGTGGCCTGGCTTCCTGCCACTCTATCAGTCCTCTTCTGACATTCTTTCAGCGTTAGAACTGCGTTTTTTTTGAACCCGGTCGAGCAGTTGGCTGACAGGGTCCGGCGTTGTCCGATACCGCTTTTCCGTTTCTTCCAATGCTTCCAGAAAGAACGGGAATCGTTGTTCTATAGGGAGCTTCCGTCGCGCTACACTATCCAAAAACTCAGAAATCTTCTTTTTCCTACGCCACCGCTTTCTAAACATGGTACGCGCCTGTTTTCGAGTTCGATGAAATTTGTGAACCTGTCCTTTCTCCAAAACAGTCAGTGCAGTAACATATTTCAAAAGGGCGGGTCTGAAATAGGGATTGCTTTCTCTGGCCAACCAGTGAAAGTCGTTTATCAATGACGTCAAACCGACCGCCGAGGATGAGTCTTCGCTCTCAATAACCTCTGGCAGTTGCGCCAACGACACACGTGTATGGGTGATTTTCCCGTCTGCTTGTGGGCGGCGGATGCGTACGTTGCGCAGCTTTTTCAGCCGCCGCTTAACTTCTTCGTCGTGGAGGCATGCTCTACCTTTCAAGCTGAAAGGCAAAGCCTTTTCAGCGTACCACTGCTGGAGGGACTGATCAGTATCCAGAACGTTGTTTTCTTCCAGCTGTGCAGCAATCACATCCGCAGTCGAATCGCCTTTACGTATGTTGTACAGGATCTGTTTCAGGAAACGCTCCCGGTTGCCAGAATCCCGGGTAGACAGCACAAGATGAAGGAAAAGATGGCAGTGCTCTGAATAAAGCCGGTACACCAGGGGGTGTTTAAATGAAATCTGCGTTTCCAACACTGTATCCACGTCGGGAAAGCGTTCAGTGCGGAACTGGCGTCGGAGAACCCGGTACGTCGGACGCAGACGGACGCCCCTCATCTTCGGAACATAGAGGATCTCGTAAGTTAACGCACTTATAAGCCAACCAAGGTTGTCCGCTGAGGGGGTCCATTTGTTATCGGTCCATGCCCGGCATCGCTTCACAAACATTGCTTCCACCAGGAGAGCGACGAGCTCTTTTCTGCTCGTATTCGCATTTATCCGTACTCTGCGTCGGTCTTCACTGATTGCGGTTTTTCCCTCCCTGAGCATGACAATTCTGATCTCCCTGCGGGAATCGGCTTGTCCCAGGTACCGGTCTAATACATGTTTGCATCGCACGGCAAGTTGCGCCAACTGCTTTTTGTAAGTTTGGGGTGCGTTAATCCGGACACTTTCCGGACTCCCACGGAAGAACGAATCCCGGGCCAGGAGCGTGTGAGTGTGAACGGACACGGCGTATAGCAATAACGCTGCAATAAAAAATACCCGCCTGGTATGCCCTCGAGGGTGGGGGCTAGTGATGTCCATCTGTGGTGTTATCCTCTCGATGAAGGGCGTGATCAGCCACAAGTACGTCTACGACAGCTTGCAATATCCTTGGGGAATGGGAGGCGTTGCTTATATCAGCCTCTGCCCCGGTGGAATGGGATGTCGAGGAAGCATTTTTTCCGTCCCCGGCGAGTACAAGAGCAGGATTGACGCAGTATCCTTGAGGCGATGTATGCTCGGGCGGCAGTAGTATAAAAAGTCCTTCCCCAATCTCTACGCTCCGCGTATAAGGAACATGGGCATCGGATGGGTCGGCGAGTACATAGGCATTGGCGGCTTCACTCAACTTATTGATTAACGGTTTCAAATCGTCGCTGGTATTACGATTGATCAGAACGGCTGTTGCCCTATCTGAAGGCTTCCAGTTCCGGAGGATTCCTTCTACTGAAATATTCTCGACTTCCGTAACATTTCTGAAGTCCAGAATGATCCCCTCCGGCTCGGAAGGAGCCAGTTTGTCCCAGGCCTGTTTCAGCTCCTTCGGGAGACGTTCGTCCACCACACCGATGTCTGCGTATACATATTTATTTCTTTTTACAGAAAAATCGTGGAGAGCAAACTGTTCACCGTTGTCGTCAATATCTTTCCCGGTGCCGATCCGCGCCGGGCATTCCAAGGCGCGGACAATTCCCCGAAGGACGTTCAGTTTCTTCTCTGCGTCGAGCTTTTCGTTCAGAAATCCTTCTTCTCGCAGGACGCTGAGCATGCGGTCCACGGCTCGCTGTATTTCAGGAACAGAGGTATCAGCCGGCGCCTTATCTGTCTCTGTTTGTTCGCCTGGGACGGCCTGCCCCGAGACGGTTCCGAAACACAGCACAACGACAATCGTAGCCGTGGCCGTTACACTGAAGCTAAGTCGTTTCACGGCAGATGATGGGCGAAGCATGTAAGGTTCCCGTTTCTTCATTTGGTTTGATTCTTCCCTCGCTGAAGTTCTTCATCATCCTCAATGACTTGTTGTCGCTGTTGCTCTCGGAAAGAAGCGATCTTCTCCTGCAGGGGGTGATTTTCAACAGCCAGTATCTGGACAGCCAGCAAGGCCGCATTTTTCGCGCCTCCTTTGCCGATTCCCACGGTAGCCACGGGCATACCGCCCGGCATCTGCACCGTGGAATACAACGCGTCCAGTCCGTTTAAAGCTCCCCCTTCCACAGGGATGCCGACGACCGGAAGCGTCGTGTGGGCCGCCACCTGCCCGGCAAGGTGTGCCGCACCCCCTGCGGCTGCAATGAAGACTTTTATGCCCTGTTCCGGTGCCCGCTCCACGAAGTCCGCTACGCGGGCGGGGGTACGGTGAGCGGACATAACGCGCATGACGTAGGGCACTTCGAGCTTATCCAACGTATCCTTTGTTCCCTGAACTTTGGGTTCGTCTGACTTGCTTCCCAGGAGGACAGCGACGCTCGGATTTTCCATTCGATTTAACTCCTCTGCTTGTGTTGTGTGCTCGTAGCTGAATATCGGTTTCTATGGTACTATACTTTAATTGGTTATCTTCTCCGCGCCCATCCTGACAAAATGGAAGTGCAAGAAATGTGAGGAAGGAACCACTTGGGGCTAAACCTCAACGGTCTTAGATCGGTCAATCCTTCGCTGTCGATCTGGGCAGGTTCGTCGGCAGAATCTATGGGTCAAGCAACTCTCTTGTCCCCCTGACTATGCAGAGGAGATTTGCGTGTACGAGTAACAAGAATTCAGGAGGGCCTTCGCCCCTACAGAACTTAAACTCACGTTCTGTTGCCTGAATGAGCTCTGGAAGCCGACGGAATGCCCGGTGTACATAGTTACACGCCCCGCGGTATGCTTCGTGCAGCGCTCAACCACGGCGCTCGCTAAAGCTTGCTTCTACTTTCCGCCTGAAGGCGGAACTCAAACCTTTACAAATCCTGGAACACATAATAAAAACAAGTAAGCGCTGAACGCACACAAAGACTAAACGCAGGGACTGCGTCCAGCGGGACAAATACATCCTGGATGTTGACGACACGCTGAACGCAGTTCTCATACGAGCCTGACCGCCGGACAAAGTCCAGACACCCCGAAACAAGAGACAAACTGCGGATCACAAGTAAACGACTTGCTAAACGCAGTTTGACACGCTAAACGCAGTTTTCTCATACGAGCCAACCCGCCGGGCGGCGCAGCCGCCCTGGCACCCCGCGGCGAGACTTTGTCTCCGGTATGTTCCGGCCTTTTTGCGGTACTCCTGTCTATGCACGCCGCCCGGCGG
>CAJXKU010000156.1 GCA_913055945.1 uncultured Lentisphaerota bacterium
AAAGTCATGACCCCCCGAAAAAGAGACAAACTGCGGATTACAAGTAAACGACTCGCTGAACGCAGTTCTCTCATACGAGCCAACCCGCCGGTGTAGCCACCGGATACCCCAGTATACTGATCCGAAGCATTTTGGGCGTGCGGCGGCCCATCTCGATCGCCGCTTTGGTAGCCCGAAACCCGGTCCGGCCTTTCGCATCGCAAAAAAATATCGCCGCGCCAGGGGGCGGCGTACCAAAGTCCCGATTCTCTTTAGAGAGATCGGGACCACTCCAGAGATCGACCCCGACACTTTATAAAAGTCGGGATCTTATCTTGCGACTTCGCCGATCAATTGCAAACTGACACCCTGCGCTGACAAGCCTTTTTTCTCTTAGAACGTGAAATACCCAGCAGCCGGTGGAATCATTGCGACAGCATGTTTCGTTCTTCGTCGAAGTCTGCATACTTGAGTGCAATGTTGCGGAAATCTTCAGTGATTTTCTGGAAGCCTTCCACCACGTCCGGATCGAAGTGACTCCCTTTGCCTTCTTCAATAATGCTGACTGCTTTCGTGTGGGAAAAGGGTGGTTTGTATACCCGTTTGCTGATAAGTGCATCGTAGACATCGACGAGGGCCATGAGGCGACCAGAGAGCGGAATGTCCCGACCGGAAAGACCTTGAGGGTAGCCCGAACCATCCCATTTTTCGTGGTGCGTATACGCGATCTCCATACCGAATCCTAAGAAAGAATTATCCCCCATCGTTTCGGAGGAGACGCTGAGTGCATCGCGGCCGTATTTCGGATGCTTTTTCATTTCCTCAAATTCTTCAGCAGTAAGCTTGCCGGGTTTGAGCAGGATATAGTCCGGCACGCCGACTTTACCGATGTCGTGCAGGGGTGCGGATCTGGCGAGCATTTCTATCGTATACGGGGCAAGTAGATCCCTGAAATCGGGATGGTCGCGCAGTGTTTCAGCAAGAGTTCCGATGTAGTGTTGGGTACGCCGGATGTGGCCGCCCGTCTCAGGATCCCGGTACTCCGCCAAGGTGGCCATACTCTGGATAGTTACGTCCTGGGTACGCGTAACTTCCTGTGTGCGTTCCTTAACTTTCTCTTCCAGCGTACGATTCTGTTCCTGAAGCGCCTCGCGCGCTTTCTTAAGTTCGATGTGATTCGCGACCCGTGCACGTACGATCGGCGGATTGATGGGCTTGGTGATGTAGTCAACGCCGCCCAGTTCCAAGCCCTTCATCTCGTCTTCAGTTTCGGCTTTTGCAGTGACAAAAATAACCGGGATATGTTCAGTCGCCGGGTCAGCCTTTAAGCGGCGGCAGACTTCGTAGCCATCCATTTGCGGCATCATAATATCCAGCAGAACCAGGTCGGGGGGGTGTGCACGGGCGTACGCCAGAGCATCTTCACCCTCGGTTGCCGTCGCTGTGTCATATTTCTCACTGAGAACCTGCCCCAGCAGATCGAGGTTGACTTCAAGATCGTCCACTATAAGGACAGTGCCTTCTGAAACATCGCTCATTACTGTCTCCTTACAACTGTTTTCACACTCATTGTTCCGCCATAGGGATCTGAAACGTAAACGTTGCGCCTTTCCCTTCTCCTTCGCTTTCCACAAAAATCGATCCGCCGAGCGTTTCCACAAGCCGCTGGGTTAAAGCGAGTCCCAGTCCCGTGCCTTGATATTCTCGTACTGAACCGGTGTCCAATTGGGAAAAACGTTCGAAGATGTGCTGCTGATCCTTCGCCGGGATGCCTACACCTGTGTCCGTGACCGAAATTCGGAGATATTCCTGAGCCCCGGTATTCTGGTTCGATCCGACTGTCAGTGTATCGGCGGACACAGTTAGCGAACCGCCGTCCGGGGTGAATTTTGTAGCATTGGAGAGCAGGTTGAGCATTATCTGGCGGAGCTTCCTTTCATCGGTGCGGATGGTGCGACCGTTCAGTTCCTCGCTGATGTCCAGCTTCATATCAAGTGCATGCTCGGATGCTTTTTGTTGAAGCATGTCGACGGTACTTTCCAGAAAGGATGTGATGTCAACGTTTGCGTATTCGGTCGTCATCTTGTTTGCTTCGATCTTGGATAGGTCCAGGACGTCGTTGAGTAAATCAAGCAGGTGTCGTGCGCTTTTGGATATATTCTCTAGGTAATGGATTTGCTTGTCGTTCAGATCGCCGATTGTCTTTTCTTTGAGAAGGTCGGCAAACCCGATCACAGAATTCAGGGGAGTACGAAGCTCGTGACTCATATTGGCCAGGAATTCCGTTTTCGCCTTATTGGCAGCCTGTGCCTCGTTTTTGGCCTCATTTAAAGCCTTCTGGGCTTTTTTAAGTTCAGAAATCTCAGCAGAATAGATATTGACGTATTGCTTGTCAACGGTGGCGCGATAGGTCAGTAACAGTTGACGACCGTCTGAAAGTTTTACTTCCTGCTGCGGGAGTGTATCTTCGTTCAGGGCTTTCTCGAGATTCTCCAACTTGAGGAATGCAGGACATACCTCTTTCAGTTCCGAGACTTCTGATTCAGAGAGGATGACCTCCTGCGCGGCCCTGTTTACACGTATCACTTTTCCCCGTCGATCAACCTGGAATACAGGTGCGGGGTTCAGCTGGGCGAACTGCGCCATCCGTTCGAGTTCCCGCTGGGTCTGTTTCAGCTGGGTGATGTCCTTGGCTACATGCACGGCGCCCGTGATTCGGCCAAGGGTATCCCGAATGGGCGATACAGATACCAGGAACTCCCCCGCCAAGGCGGAAATGTAGACTTCTTCTGTGTGAAAAGCCGCGTCGCAACACATCTGCTGATGTGGACAGTTTTCAGGCGGATGGTCGAGCTCATGCATGAGGTGAAAACATTTCTGTCCTATTAAATCCTCACGATCCTTCTGCAGGAGATCGGCCATGGCCTGATTAACGCGAACAATGCGGTACTCGGTATCCATGACAGTGATAGGGTCGGAGACAGCATCGAATGTTTCCCGCCATTCTTCATGGAGGCGTTGCAGTTCATTCTGCTGCTGTCTGCTCTCTGTAACGTCCAGGGCTACGCTGTTGCTGAATCGCCTGCCGTCCGGCAGGTGTCCCAGTGCTGTGGTGTAGAACTCCCAGACCCGCTGCTCGCCGTTCTTCGTGTGAACCGTGTATTCACCATCAAAGTGGCGTCCTCTTTGCGTGTAAGGTTCGCCGAAAGATTCGGGGGGACTGTTATGACAACTGCGACCGTAGGCCTTTCTGCACCACTCCTGCAGGGTAGGGATTTCTTCCGCTTTATATCCGGAAATCTTTGTCCACGTTTCACTGAGGAGCAACACTTCTCCATCTTCCGCATAGAGAATCGTTGGCACCGGCGCGTAGAGGAGCACGCTGTGGAGTTGATGCCAGTAGGCGCGGCTCTCGTCCAAAGCTTCCCGGCGTTGACCTGCATTCAGTTCTGTTTCGGCCCATGCCGCAAAATCCCGAAGAGACTGGCGTTTCTCCGCGTTCAATCGACGGGGACGGGTGTCTCGGATACAGAAACTGCCGACTTTTTCCCCGGCGATGGTGTGAAGAGGAACACCGGCATAGAAGCGTAGGCCATGCGCCACTTTGGGGTTGTTTTTGAATCGAGTATCTTTGGTGGCGTCTTCCACCACCAGTATGTCTTCTTCAAGAATCGTGTGTGCGCAAAAGGAGGTTTCGCGATCGCCTTGACGAATTTCAGCACCTTCTATGGATTTGAACCATTCCCGTTCGCTGTCCACCAGACTGACCGCGGCAACTTCTACCCCGAACATCCTGACGGCGTTACGCGTAATCCGATCGAAACGCTCCTCCGGCGGACTGTCCAGGAGATTAAGCGCATGAAGCGCTTCAAGACGGGATTGCTCGTTTGCTGGAATGTCAGGTTTTTTCATCGGTGCGCAAATACTTGCTGATTTCCGCGGTTAGGTCTGATACGTTAATCGGCTTTTTGATGTAACCATTGCAGCCGGCTTTCAGCGCTTCTTCTTCGGTGCTGTCCATAACGGAAGCCGTGAGTGCAATAATGGGGATATCCCGGGTGGTTTCATCCTCCTTCAGTGCGCGCGTTACGCTTATACCATGGCGTTTCGGCATACGCAGATCCATCAGAATCAGGTCAGGTAGATGCTTTTTGGCCATATCCAGAGCTTGTTCGCCGTCTGGCGCCGGGAGTGGCGTGATCTGCCTCGCGCGTAATACTTCCTGCACAAGTTCCAGATTGGTCGGCTCGTCTTCAGCAATGAGGACTCTTACGTCACTCTTCGGCATACATAACATCCTTCCCTAGAGATTCTACCCATAATAGTGCTACCGTAGTATGTGCTTGAGCTGTGTCAACGCATGATCAGTCCCCCCGAAATCATGGTTGCAAAGAGAACTGTTTATGCTTCGGGCGACACAAGCAGATAAGCAACAAGAACAGGCGATATTCGGTTGATCGAAGCACATGACGCAGTGCCCCGGCACTGGAACCGGTCTTGACGGGGATATATAGTGGATTCCACATGCGTAACACCGGTCAATGGTTGTGCAACTGAGCAGAATCCGGAAAAGGGCGTTCCTCCAAAAAAAGATACGTAGGCTTATGAATCAGGACACTGTGCACATATACACCGTCGGTCATTCCAATCGTGATCTGGATGTGTTTATTGACCTGCTTGCTGAATTCAGCATCGAAGCGGTAGCGGATGTGCGCCGTTTTCCCTCTTCACGCAGTTTCCCGCACTTCAATCAGGGTAATTTAAAAGGCAGTCTGGCGGATGCGGGGATTGAATATTCGTGGTGGGAACAACTCGGTGGTCGGCGGGACAGTAGTGCCGGCGGCGAAGAGTCGCCCAATATTGGTCTGGAAAATACTGGCTTCAGGAATTACGCGGACTACATGATGACTGACGCCTTTCAGGAGCCTATCAGTCAGTTGTTGGAGGTAGCCGAAGAGCGGCGCACCGTGATCATGTGTTCGGAACGGGTTTTCTGGAAATGCCATAGGCGTTTGATCAGCGATTACCTGGTGGCAAAAGATCACCGGGTCCTCCACATCCTTGACTCCGGCGATGTTCGGCCCCATTTGATGAGTGAAATCGCGCAAGTTCGACAGGATGGCTTTCTGGTGTACCCGGGGACTGACAATCTCAATCGAGAACAAAGGACCCCTGGGTTATGGTGAAATCGGTTGAAATCTCTGATGTCCACTAGTGGGAAGCCTTTTCGAGAGGACCCTGCTGGGATGTCGCCGCCCCCCGGGTCACCTGTCGGCTTCCAGTGCCGCAGAAGGGTGTTTTTGCTGATACTTCCCCGGTTTCGGTTTACTTCTACGACGGGACAGAATGCCTGCGTTCTCACGAGGAAAATCCTCGAGCCGTATCTCGTCCTCGTGGGGATAGCTGCGAGGAAATCGGCGGTGCATTTGCAGGAAGAGATGAATATTTTTCCTCCGTCGAACGACTTTCCGAGTTACAGCCGCTGTTTGTTTCGCCATTCGGAACGGGATGCAGTCGCTATATGGAGGCACTGGAGTTGGACGGCGGGGTTCTGGCTGTTTGGCAGCAGACACAGTCTGAAGGATCGCAGCCGCTGGTAGCCCATCATCTTTCACGTGAGTGTGTTTGCACGGTCCTCAAAACCGGATGACTGGCAAAGAGTTTATGCCGGTATTTCGGAGGGCATCCGGAAAAGTAGTGGTTTTCAGGCGTTGTTACTCTCATCCAGGAAGCGTTGCCTGAGTTCGGTTACTGTATTAATATGTTCCCGTTCCTGCGTTAGCAGGTGATCAAAACGTCTCCTCAGAGAATCATCGGTTAATTCAGCCACGAGATTCTGATACTCTTCGGCCTGGTCTTTTTCCATCGTAAGAACTTGATCAAAGTATTCTAAGATTTCGTTATCACTGATCATCCTCTTTTTCCCCCAGTTCAGTTAACGTATTGTGGAGTATTTTCTTGTGAGTCATATCATCCTGTACAATCCGTTCTACTGTGGTGCGAAGATCTTCTTTCACATTCTGGGGCAGGCTGCTCCGCAAAAGGACGGTTCGCAGATGCCGGTAATAGACGCGGGCGGAGCTTTCTTCTTTGCGAATACTTTCGCGAATGCGCTTCACTATTTCTTCGTGTGTCATAGTTCTTTCCCCAGGCATTTCCATAGGCTTATGAGCTGAGTTGTTTCCCCCTGTTCAGAGCAGGATCCGTTGGTTAACTATAATCAGTCAAGTTCCCGCTGCTGTGGTCAATGTTAAACACTCGGGCAAAAAGGATTAGTGACTGATCTTCTGATCACTGCGAAAACGTAAGCCCACCGGAAGATTGCCACGGGAGCATCTTTGCGTTGTGAAGATCATGCATAGTTTTTGCGCCGCGCCCATTGCGAAAATCACTGTTCGTCTTTAAACTGGAGCAATATGCAATTTATCCGGTATTACGAATGTAGCTGGTATCCTGTGACGGTCGATATGTAATTTTACTATAAAGTAAGAGATGAAGAACAATATACTGGTATGAACGGCCGGTTCAATGTAACAATACATAGATACCGTTCAAGAAGAGGGGTGACCAGAATTGAAATAGACAAAATGGTGATGATAGTCCGGAAAACAGGATATCCAAGCGACTGGACGGATTCCCTCTATGACAGCATACGATATAAATGATACCGAACAACGCCGGGAACGCCGATTAAACATCAGCTCTGTCATTTTGCCCTTTCTGGGGTCACGGGAGGATGAGCACTGTCCTTTCCAGTATTTGTTGAATGATCTCAGTATGCATGGGGGCAGAATATGTATTCCGCATTGGCTCGTTATGCGGGAACACCTTGTACCCGGCGATCGTTTGGATGTCCATGTTCCATTCCAGTTCGGGGGTAAAACCTACAGCAATTGTACCGTTGCCTGGACCATGTGGGATGAGGAAATACAGGGGCAGGTGTGCGGCATTGATTTTAAAGAGCGTCAAACGCCTCTCTATCCGGTATTCATCTCTTTCGAAGAGCAGGAAGTGAGTGTCGATCTGACGCGCTTTCCCAGTGAAGAAGGTCTTGTGGTTAAAGTTCTTAGAGATTCCCTAGCATTAAAACGCGGCATCTCCATTTATCTCAGAAAACTGGGGCCGTATTTGTCGCGAAAAGCGAGGATGCCGAAGTCCGATTATGAGTTTTTGCGCTCTTTCCTCATCGAAGATGAAATGTTTCACGTACGCCGCAACATCGAATGTCTTAGCGGCTTGTACGACGCGGTAAGGTATAACGGTCATTCCACTGGACATTCAGTGCCGGACTGTTTAACGCCGGAAGACTATCTGGACGTCTTCAAGCCGGAAATACCTGAGGATGTGTTCCTGATGGCTTTCGGTGAAGCAGTAAGCTCGTATCTGCATGCAATCAAGGTATCCGAAAAGAAACTTTATACCAGTTACAATGCTTTGCAGATGCTATACATAAGGACGCTTCACGAACAACAATTTAGGTGAAGAGTATTCATGGAATTGGAAATCACAGAACAGCAAGGTGTTCGGATAATAAAAATACCGGTGTCATATCTGGAATCCCGTAACGTGGAGGAATTTTATAACGCCATTCTGGACGAGGTGTATCAGGAAAATGCCACAGGATACTGTATCGACCTGCAGAACGTAACCTCCATGGATTCACATGGACTGAGCACGTTTTTGAAAGTAGCCCGGCTGATGGGAGCGAAAGAACGTTTTTGTCTGATTAATGTCTGCGACTCGATACAAAGAATGTTCACCATGACCCATGTCGATCAAGTGGTAAATATCGTCTCTGGACCTCAGCAGGCTATGGAGTATCTCCAGGAAGGGTGACGTGGCCTGCATGCTCGTACTCGTTGTCAGTGCAGAGCCTCAGTTTGCAATTGATCGACGAAGTCGCAAGATCCCGACCTTTATAAA
>CAJXKU010000157.1 GCA_913055945.1 uncultured Lentisphaerota bacterium
CGACTTTTTCCAGCCCTGAGCCGTGTTCGGCCTGGGATAACATGTCCGCTGCTACGTAAGCTGGTTGGGCAGTCTCGTCTGCGATAAGCAGAATTTCAGAAGGGCCAGCGACGAGGTCCAGCGCGACACGGCCATAAGTTTGTCGTTTGGCGGCCGTGACGTATGCGTTGCCGGGACCCGCGATTTTTTGCACAGCAGGCACCGTTTCTGTCCCGAAAGCGAAGGCGGCAATCGCATATGCTCCGCCGAGACGGTAGACTTCGGTTGCTCCTGCCGTAAATGCGGCAAAAAGGATCTCCGGGTGAATCTGTCCGTTTTTACCGGGAGGAGTGGTGATGGCGATGTTCTTTACACCCGCGGATTCAGCCAGAGGAACGGTGTGCAATACACTGGATACCAGAGGGGCGGTTCCGCCCGGCACGTAGATGCCGACGCGGTCAAGAGGATTGTATTTTTCTCCGGAACGGACGCCTGGGCGGGGCGAGCTCGACCAGGAATTCGGTCGCTGTTGTTCGGCGTAGTTGCGGATGTTATCTCTGGCAAATTTTATAGCTTCTTTTGTTTGTGTTGTGACCTGATCGCCGGAAGCCTGCAGTTCTTCCTCCGGAACCCGGAACTGAGAAGGATCAAGTTTCACATTGTCGAATTTTTCCGCATATTCGATCAGTGCTGCATCGCCGCGACGGGCGACTTCGGCGTTGATTTGTGCCACCTGTGAGTCGATTTCCGGATCGAAAGGCTGCCGTCGGGCAATGTCTGCCCAGGTTTTTTGAAAATCCGGATGTTCTGTGTTCAGAATCTGCATGGTGATATAGCTGCCGTTTTATGTGGTCTGGACATCCTCGGATGCCAGCGAGAAACCCTTCTGGTTGTTGGCTACTGCTGCAGCCGCTGTGACGGGGTGATCGTAATCGGCGAATACGCCGCGGTTCAGAATATAACTGCAGGCTTCATCTGCGTTGATGGCGTTAAATGACGTATCGACAAAGTCGTCAGAAGGGGCGTTGTGTTCGTATGTGCCCAGGTAGAAGAGTGTTCCTTTGGAAAGGGAGAACGAACGCACCAGAAGAGCATCCTCACGCACGATTCCCAGGTAGGCGAGTGTTGCGTCGAAGCTGAGAACTGCCGCGAGTCGAGGCGTGCTTAGATGGTCGGGCTCGTAATCCATCCCGTAGAGAGTGCTGATCAAGGCGTCTCTCGGGTGCGTTCCATGGGCGATTTTTTCAGTGATGGGGTCGGTGTGGGAGCCATTGGTCGCCACGGCGCAGGAGTCAGTGAGCCGAAGACAGTTATAAGCAATATATGGATTTTTTTCGATATCTTCTTCGTAACCTCTTTTCGGGAGAACAGCCATACCGGTGTCGTTACAAACACATCGGCGATGGGGAAAAGAGCGGGATGATACGCGATATAATGCTGCGGCGTGGCCTTCCGATGTACACCCTATTGCAGCGATGCGTCCGATATACATTGTTGTTGTCCCTCGTTTTAGTAATCGACTGACCGGCTGGCTGTGACCCCGGCTTTATCGTAGCCGGTGACTCCGATGAAGGTTCTTTTCAGGGTTGTACATAAAGAGTTCTTTATTATTCTGATGCAGACAGAATTGCTGCCCGGGTCTCTGCTTGCCTGTCCGGCGTTTGGGATCGGAAACGGATCACGCACCTCAGCGCGGTAAATATTCGCCACCCCGAAGTCGGGGAAGGTGTGTGGGGGATTACTCTTCCCAGTACTTCGCGCCCGAGTTCGAACCTTCCGTCACCTGAACGCAGGAAAGCCGGTGGTCATTGTTATTAAATACACTTGCCAGTTCGTGATACAGATAGTACGCGATATTCTCGCAAGTGGGATTATCGACGGCGAAGGCCGGATGTTCATTCAGGTCCGTGTGGTCAAGAGCCTGCAGCGTGTCGTAGGTTTGCCGGCGAAGTTTGCGTAAATCCACAGCCATACCTGCGCGGCTTAGTTTGTGAGCCTGAACGAATACGGTCACTTCCCAGTTGTGCCCATGGATCTGCGAGCAGTTTCCATCATAATCCACAAGGTGATGAGCAGCGGAAAAACTTACCTGAGTAAATATCTCGTACATGGTACTTAAAGCAAAACAAAAAGCTTTAGCTCCGACTGTTCAGGGTTTTTCAATACGGCCGGCACGGATACAGGCAGTACATACCTTCATCCGCTTCGTGCCTTTAGAGGTCTTCACCCGAACCCGTTGAAGGTTGGGGTGGAATTTCCGGGGGACATTCTTGACGAGCTGCATGCCGATCCCGCCTTGTTTTTTGGGCAAACCGCGGCGAGTAATGCGTCCGCCGCTGACTTTACTCTTGCCGCAAATTTCACAAACGCGACTCATAAGCGCGCCTCCCTCGATTCTAAGTTCTTAACATCTAGACGTTGCGAAAGTTGATAAAACCTAAAGGTTTGTGTTGCTCTTGGGCTGAGATCTATCATGATTCGTATTACATGCGGTGTGCGATTTATCGGTCTTGGCATAGATAATCCCCACACCCAAGACAGCTGAAATATAGCATACCAACAAGTGGCCGCAAGCTACGGAATGCGCCCTTTTATGCGATCTTTCGCGCTTTCGGCAACTTCCCATCACCATCAATACGGCGGTCTTGACGACAAGGCTATAGCTCGGAAGAGCCGACAATCTTTCCGGGGCACAGATAATACATCCGTGCTGGTGCTTTGCGGAATTTGCCGAGGCGGGAAAAAAAAAACGTACGAGCCAACCCGCCGGGCGGCGGAGCCGCACTGACACCCCAGGGGGAGACGTTGTCTCCGGTATGTTTCAACCTTTCTGGGGTACTCCGAACTACCCACGCTGCCCGGCGGGTTGGCTTTATGACGCCTATTACGCTCTCAGCCGCTGCTGGCGGATGACGATTCGCCGGATAAAAAAGCGGAAGGGGGAAATGAGGCGTTCGTTCAGCGCGCGGTCTCTTTTTTTTGATATCCGGGTACTTGTACCTTTAGTTCGCCTGAGGATCTGCGGAAAGATCCTCAATACGGAGCATGACCGGTTTCTGTAAAACTTCGTCCAGTTGATGCAGCGCCTGGAGGGCGTTCTGCATATTCCCTTCGGGGGCGGCATGAGTAAGAATGATAAGCGAAGCAGAGGGGTGGGTCGCTTCTTCCTGGGTGAGACTGGCGATGCTTATTTGTTTTTCTCCGAGTACAGTTGAAATCCGCGCAAGTACGCCGGGTGCATTCTTTACCTGCAGTCGTAAATAGTAGCGGCTGTGCACTTCTTCCATAGGCAGTATTCGGGCGTAGCCCGCGTGTGGACGGAACGCCGGTATCCGCCCGTGCGAGCCCAGTTTAAAGTTGAGTGCTACGTCAACAATGTCGGCCGTGACCGCGCTTGCTGTCGGTCTGCTGCCGGCCCCCTGGCCGTAGTACATGGTGCCGCCTACTGTATCGCCTTCAATCCATACGGCGTTATAGACGTCGTTGACGTGGGCCACCAGGGAACTGGCGTTGATCAGTGCAGGATGGACCCGCATCTGTACATCATTGTCATGCTGCTTGATGATGGCGAGAAGTTTTATGCGATATCCCAGGTTGGCGGCATTACGCAGATCTTCCAATTCAAGCCCCCTTATGCCCTCCACGTACACGGGGTCGAGGCCGAACCATTCGCCATAAGCTAACGATGACAGTATTGTTGCCTTATGTGCTGCGTCGTGACCGTCCACGTCCACGCTGGGGTCTGCTTCGGCATAACCTGCTGCTTGAGCGGCGTAAAGGACTTCTTCAAATGTGGCGCCTTCTTTTTCCATTTTCGTAAGGATGTAGTTGCAGGTGCCGTTAAGAATGCCCACAATCTCTGAGAAACGGTTTGCAATAAGGCCTTCGCGCATGGCTTTAATGATCGGGATACCGCCGCCGACGCTTGCTTCATAGAACACATCGGCGGATGACGCTTCAGCTGCTTCAAAGATTTCTTCGCCGTGTTCCGCCAGAAGTGCTTTATTGGCTGTCACTACGGGTTTTCCGTGCTGGAGTGCGCGCATGATGCAGTCTTTAGCCACGTTTGTACCGCCAACGAGTTCTACAACGATATCGATATCTTCGCCGGTCAGAACCTGGCCTACGTCCGTGGTCAAAACATCGTCCGGTACGGTTACGCCGCGATCCGATGTGATGTCCAGATCGGCAATACGCTGAACGACTGGGCGCACGCCGGCTCGGCGGGCTATGGTGGCGCCGTTATTCTGGAGGCATTCGACAACGCCGGCCCCTACAGTTCCGAATCCTACGATTCCTACGCGAATTTTTTCCGTTTCGTCCATACGTCAAGTCACTTTCTATCTATTATTGCCTCAGGTTGTCGTTTTACGATTTTTCTTGTGCATTGACAATGTAATATGACGCGCGGCGTCATATTGCGCCGAAGTGTTTTAAAGTGCCTCTCGTGGTAAAAACCTGTTTTTCAGCCGGGGGTTACGCGATATAAGCAGAGGAACAAGTATCGCGTTGTTCGTTTATTTGGCCGGTGATACGGTCCACCACCTTGAGCGCTTCAAGGCCGGCATGCCCGGTTACACGGGGTTGGGCACTTTCGTTGTTCATCTTCTTTTTCAGTATGCAGGTACAGAAATCTTCAAGTTCTTCCTGCAAGGCATTGCGGGGGTCTACAGGGACTTTCTCCCGTCGTATACTTCCGTCCTGGACTTTTGCCATCTCGCCCTGTTGGGCTCCGTAGTCCAGCGAGAGATAGGCTTGGCTTTTGAATAGACGGATCTTTCGTAATGTTTCGGAACTTACCCGACTGGCCGTTAAATTCGCCACACACCCGTTTTCGAAGGTTATCCGCGCGTTTGCGATATCTATGGTTTCACTCAGAACAGGTACGCCGACAGCCTCAAGACGGGAGACAGGCTGTTTCACCAGGGAAAGGAGTATGTCGACATCGTGAATCATGAGATCATGTACAACGCTAACTTCTGTCCCTCTTGGCAAACTTCCTTCGCGCGGCGGCGGATACTTCGCCAGACGATATGCTTCTAGAAAACGCGGTTCCCCGGGAACTTTTTCGATACATTCGAGCACAGGGTTATAGCGCTCGACATGACCAACGCCGAATACGACGTCGCGGCGAGTGGCAAGATCCACCAGTTCTTCTGCGGCTGACACATTCGGGGCGATGGGTTTTTCTACCAGTACATGCTTTCCCTTCTGCAGCAGGTCTTTGACCACGGGATGGTGTCGGTCAGTAGGAACAGCGACGTTCAGGGCATCACAGGAAGAGACAAGTGTCTCCAGTTGTTCAAAAGGCGTCGTGTCAAATTCGTCTGCCACCTCTGCAGCTCGTTCTGCAGACGTGTCATAGATGCCCACGAGGTGCGCGCTCGGGCACTGCTGGTACAGACGCACATGGTGTCTTCCCAGCGCGCCCACACCTATAACCCCTACACGTACTTGACTCATCGAATTACCTTTTTCTTGCGAGTTTCAATGTGCCGTCTCCACTGTATCAGCTCATAACATAATAGAGAAGACCGGAAAGAAAAAGCCCTGACGGATTATAGTAACCTTCAAATGTCGCGGCTGTCAGATAATCCTCCTGACCTTATATGCTGTTTTACAGGGGTAGAAGATGAGTGAAACCAGACACCAATCTCCGAATGATGCGGGCGAGCAGTTCAAATGGTTGGGCGACCGTGCTGCGGAACACTTCGGGGAACCCTCCAGTTCAATACTGGATACCTTCAACAATCGGAATCCGGAGAATGATTACTGGATTACGTTTGAATGTCCGGAATTCACGAGTCTTTGTCCCGTCACAGAACAGCCGGATTTCGGACATATAACGATTCAATATGTACCGGACAGGCTCTGTATAGAAAGTAAGTCTCTCAAGCTGTATCTGTTGTCGTTTCGAAATTCTCATGTTTTTCATGAGGAAGTGGTGAATCGGGTTATGGAAGATCTTGCCGCCGTGTGTACGCCCCGTAAGATTAAGGTGATCGGGACGTTTAATCCCCGGGGCGGTATCAGCATTACTGTGGAAGCTGCGAAGGGATTGTAAAGCGAAATTTATCTATGTTTCAGGAGGTCTTCAGCGGATGGCGGAGAATTCAGATGCAATAAATGAACTTGTACGTGTTATGGAGCAGCTCCGTGCCCCGGATGGTTGTCCCTGGGACAGGCAGCAGGATCATTATTCGCTTAAGGAGTATTTGCGGGAAGAAACAGCTGAGTTGCTCGATGCCATTGACGAAGAAGATGATCCGGCTATGATTGAAGAACTTGGGGATGTACTTCTACAGGTGGTTTTTCATGCGCAGCTTGCACGAGAAGAGGGACGGTTTTCGCTGGATGTTGTGGCGAAGAAGTGTTCTGAGAAGCTTGTGCGCAGACATCCGCATGTGTTCAGGGAAAGTGAAGTCGCTGACGTACCTGAGGTTCTGCAGCAATGGGAGGCAATAAAACGGCAGGAAAAACGCAACAGAACGTCGGGTACGCCATCCGCGTTGGCGGGGGGGCCGAAACAGCTTTGTGCGTTACAGCGGGCGTACAAGATGCAGAAGAAGGCCGCTTCGGTCGGATTTGACTGGCCTGCGGTGGAGGAAGTTTGTCAGAAAATTGAAGAAGAGCTGAACGAAGTGAGGCAAGCTTTGAAAGGGGGAGACGACCAATTTATCTCCGAGGAGATCGGGGATCTGCTCTTTTCAGTCGCAAATCTGGGACGATTCACCGGAAAGAATCCGGAGGAACTCCTTCAGCGGACAGTTCATAAGTTTGAACACCGCTTTTCACGTATGGAGGAACTGGCGGGTCGGGACGGCAGAGAAGACCTGGACAGTTGTACCCTTGAGGAACTTAACGATTACTGGGAACAGGCCAAACGGGGATAACGCCTCTTCTCGTTTACCTGTGAACCCTTTAGGGTAGAAAAACCAAACAACTAACGTTTCACCCAATGGGTGAAACGTCCTATTGAGCTAACACCTTATAAACTAATAAATTATATGACCTTTGGTTTTTCTACTGCGTATTTTAGGGTGAAACCGGATATAAGATTCCCAACATTGGCCGGGTATATCTTCTTCGCCCAGATCCTGCGTCTTTTGAATTTTGGCATCCAGGCAGGCGGACGATTCTCGAAATCCGAGAAGAAGCCGAAAAAGGTACGTATTCCCGAGTTGCTTGCTATGCCGGCGTGGTGATTTTTACCTCATCGCTGACATGGAAAGTAGCTTCCCGGGAGACGTGCGGATCCAGATTAGGCACCACTTCCAATGGAAAACCTGAGTCCAGAGAAACTTGAAGATTCTTGTTCTCGTCGATTTCCCATTTAAGCGAGATGTTTCCATGTAGGGTGGGAATCCGGGTATAAACTCGATTGCACGCGGGATGGTCCAGAATGGGTTCAAAGAATACTCTTGCCAGGCCGGGAGTGGCGGGGCGGATGCCTGCAAGTTCAGTAAGGAATATGGCTGCAGGTAACGCGTTTATACCGTAGCATTCGCTCGCGTCCACTTCACTCCTGTTTGTGCTGTCCGGCGTAGCGTCGAGAGGCGGGTTGGGCCAGGTGCCGGCGGCGTCTCGAAGCATGCGTGACCATTTGTCAATCATCATGTCAAGTCCCCATGTTCGTTCGCCGAGGGCGGAGGCAGTTTCGACCGTCAGGAACATCATAAAGGGACTGGGTTCACCTCCGTCGAGCAGGGCGGTATAAGGCGGCTCTTTCCGGAAACTCGCATTCATGATCGATTCGTAATTCTGAGCTCGGGCTACACCGCCGTAAATCGCGCTGACGTTTGCCTGCCACGTGTAATTGTCCAGCGGCTTGCCGTTCCTGTAAGCTTCGCTGAAAAGACCTTTCTCTTCGTCCCAGTTCATGGTGCGCAGCTGTGAGGCTAC
>CAJXKU010000158.1 GCA_913055945.1 uncultured Lentisphaerota bacterium
CAGGGCACCCGTTTCAACTGGCAGGCGGGCGGCACTGAAAAAACCAACAACGGAACGCACGTGGCCATTACCGGCGAGAAAGGCATGATTCCCGTGCAATACAATGGTGAACAGATGTATTCGCGCGCTGGTGATTTTGAGTATACCACGGATTCGGCGGGCGATATTGTGCTGGCCCGCCCCAACGGAGCCAAGCTTATGGTGGAGGATCCTACAAATCCCGACGAATTGACCCCGTTAAAATTCAGCGGCGTTCCGTCTTCGATCAGCATTACCCCCGAAGGCGAGATCTCTGTGCCACTACCTCCTGAGAACGCGAGCGGGAATCCGGAAGGCCCCGGCATAATCGGCGGAGGCCAAGGGACAACAGAGGAGATCGATGTCGATGGGGATGGAAATCTGGAAGGATACACCTCAGCCCAACTTAAGCTGCAGGCATTCGGTAATCCGGACACACTGACTCACAAAAAAGGCGGCTTATTGGAAACAACGACGGCGACCATCAAGTCCGGCAGCGGCATTGAGACCAACCCCGTGGTTCCGGGCCAAGCCGGCACCGGAACGCTTCAACAGGGCTACTTGGAACAGTCGAACGTGGACATGGTTAAAGAATTCGCAGACATGATTTCCACACAGCGCGCCTATCAGGCGAATTCCAAAACCATCACCACGGCCGATGAACTGCTTCAGACCGCCCTACAGCTGAAGAGGTAACGCCATAAAAACCATGTAAGGCCTGAAGTTTCGGTAAGGATTGCAAACCCGATACGCCGATGGCATAGTAACCATGGCATGCAGCTTGCGATAACTCAGATGCGCGCAAAGCAATCTCTATAAACCGAAACTTCAGGTTTTCACTTCTTATGGACATCACAACGCTACTAGGCATCATTCTCGGCATCGTCATGGTTGGGGGAGCCATTGTTGCGGGGGGGTCCGGTACCGCTTTTATCAATATCCCCGCAATACTGACCACCCTGGGCGGTACCGCCGCCGCTACGCTCATCACATTCCCTGTCAAGAAAGTGAAAGCAGTCGTCCAGGTTGCCCGGAAGTCCTTCCAGGCACCGAATCTCGACCTGGTCCCCTGGTACCACACCATCATCGAACTCGCCACCATCGCCCGGCGGGACGGACTGCTCGCCCTGGAAGAACGCCTGGAAGATTTCGATGACCCGTTTCTCAAACGGGGTCTTCAGATGGTTGTCGACGGCAGTTCGCCGGAGGCGCTTCGCAGCGTTCTTGATGATGAAATCGAAAACCTTCAGGACCGGCATGCGGTGGGCCACTCTATTTTCAGCAGCATCGGCACGTACGCGCCCGCCTTCGGGATGATCGGTACGCTCATCGGACTGGTGCAGATGCTGCGGAACCTCGAAGACCCCAGCGCCATCGGACAAGGAATGGCCACGGCCTTGCTCACCACCTTCTATGGGGCCCTGTTCGCCAATCTGATCGCCATCCCGATTCAGGGAAAACTGCAACAGCGCACGGACGAAGAAGTCAACTTACGCCGCATGCTGGCCGCCGGCATCAACGCCATACAGGCGGGCGAAAGTCCCCGCGCAGTAGGACACAAACTGTTGACCTATATACCGCCCGCCCAACACGGACAACTGCAGGAAAACGAGTAGAGGATTTACCCCGGTATGGCCAAACAAAGATCAAATCCAGGATGTCCGCTCTGGATGGTGACACTCGGGGACGTCTCCGCGCTGATGCTCACATTTTTTGTGATGCTGTTGTCCTTTTCATCATTCGACGAGTCGCCGGCTTTACGCAAAGTGATGGGCGTTATGGAAGGAGCAACCGGACGGCCGACATTCAAGAAAAAGAGACAGAACCGCACGGAGGATTCCTCTGAGAAAAGCCAGCCGCACAGAAAAAAAGGCCGACAATTTTCCGCGGCACCCGGCACACTGGAAGAACCCGAAATGGGAAAAAAAACTTATCCAAACTCCATCCGCAAAAAATTCGTCGAACGCCAAGACCGATTGAAAAGCAAGGAAGGAGAGAAATCCACCACATACGCCATGCTTCAGGACGGTGTACACATACGCATTTCCCGGCAAGCCCTTTTCCGAAATGCGGTACAAATGCGTGCCAAAGCCAACGACCAACTGCAGGGTGCGGCTAACCTTGCAGAGAATGTGGAGAATGAAATCCGTATCATCGACTGTATACCGAAAAAAGGAAGCACCATCAGCAACCGGACCTGGGGAAATGCTTTAACCCGCGCTTCAAAAATCGGCGATATCTTACATGAAGAATACAAATTGGAAAAGAGCCGCCTCGGGTATGGGACTGAGGTTGTTGCCTCCGATAAGGAACCGTACGTAGATATTGTTATTCTGGAGGAGCTCGGCACCAACGAGATTTCCTACGGTAAATTGACGGAAGTGTTTCAGTAGAAACAGAAGAAAGGAGTAAACAAGTGGGCCGTAAAAAAGAAGCTCCGCAGGGTCCCGCTTATATGCAGCTTTTCGCTGTACTGATGCTCCTGCTGTTGGCATTCTTTGTTATTCTTAATACATTTTCGACCCAAAAAAAGCCCGGTTTCGGTGAACATGTAAGAAAAGTGAAACACAGCTTCGGCTTCGGCAGGACGTTAGGCTTCGGCATACTACCGCTCTCGTATGGGCCACAGGGCAAACAGACAACAGGCAAGGCATCGAAGAAAGCGGGGAAGCGCGGTGAAACCCCCTTCCCGAAAAAAACAAAACCGGATACGTCCACGCAGGATGACAGTCACAGCACCCCGGACGCACAGAAGAATCCACCGGCCGAATACTACCGGGTAAAGATTCCGTATGAGTTCCCCGAAGGGGATCACAGAATCACAGACACACTCAGTGAATATCTACATCGTTTGGGGGCTGCCATGACAAACACAGACAAACCGGTCACAATACGTTCGTTCACCCAGGAAAAAGGAGATCCGCAAAAAGACCGACTTTTGGCATTACGCAGGTCAGCCTCAATTGTCAGGTATCTTCATCGGAAGGCACGCATACCTTTGTCCCGTATGACCTCCGCCGGTTACGCACATAAACGCTATTTTAAGAACGATGAAGAAGATCAGGACAAAATCCCTGATAAACAGGCTACGTATATTTACATCCTCCATCAGAAATCTTCCCAAAACGCAGAAGAATAAACAAAATATACGGAGAACTTTGCCATGGCAGAAGAAGAACAATCGACACAACAACAGGGACAGGGCCAGGGGCAGAATCAACAGAATGCGCAGAAATCGAGTTCCCGTCTGGTCACGGTGATCATCGGCTTGGCAGTCCTTGTACTCGTGCTCACCCCTACCGTTACGATTATTGCATTGAAGACAATGGTTGGACCGGGAGCAGAAGAGTCTAAGAGTGAACAGGACGCGAATCCAAAGGGCACTAAGGTCGTAATGCCCAAAATTCAGACAAACATCGCGGGGACAAAGGGTCGACGTTATGTACAGTTTGAAATTCTCCTCAAAGTCAGTAATTCAAAAACAGCTAAACTCTTCCGCCGAGGTCCCGACGAGGACGGCGAGAGTCTGCAGAAACAGGCACAGGCCCGCATCGTCACCATCAGCTCTCAGAAAGACCTCGACACTTTACTCAACCAGGCAGGCAAAGACGAAATGAGGAAGGAAATTAAAAGATCACTCAATGAACTTTTGACCCAGGAAGAAAAAGACGGTGTGGTCACAAAAGTACTTCTCACCAATTTCCTGGTTCAATAGGACCGATGCTCAGGGAAATCGTGTAAACCGGAAATATTATAGTTCAAGTTAACTGCGGAGTTGAACACAAAAATCATAAAAGCCGACATCCTATGGCAGAATCAGATGATGACAGCATACTTTCACAGGACGAGATCGATTCTTTGCTTGATGCCTCTGAACCCGAAGAAGGAACAGGAGAGGCGCAAGCCAAAGAAGAACCTCCCGAGGATGTAGCGAAATACGACTTCCGGCGTCCCAAACTGATTACTCAGGAACGCCTGGAGCTTTTCGCGCGTCTACACAACACGTTTACCAGTGAATTGCAGGCGCGTCTTTTCCAAATGCTTCATTCCCGGACCGACGTCACGTCTGTCGCTTTCGACCAGCAGCAGTACAAGTCTTACGTGGCCTCTCTGAATGAGGTTATCTTTGCCCGGCTTCTCGAACTGGCCCCTCTACCCGGATTAGTGGTCATGGAAATGAGTCCAAGCCTTATCATTGCCTTTGACGATATTCTCTTAGGTGGCCCCGGCGAAGCACCCGAGGAAGACCGTGAACTTACGGACACCGAACTGGCGATAGCCGAACCTGTTTTAGGGGCGATCCTGGAAAGTCTTCGGCAGACTTTTTCCACTGTGGCGGATATAGAAGGACGCGCTGAACGCGACGAATCCAACCCTGAGTACCTGCAGGCCGCGTTGCCTGATACCCCGATGGTAACACTGAACTTCCAAGTGGCATCGCAGCAGTGTCAGGGAGCTCTCAGTTTGTGTTATCCGCTTCCGTTCGTCCAATATGTGCTGGAGGAAACGGGCGGCACTCAGCCGGAAAGCGGGAGTTTCTTCCGGGGCGGCGAAGAAGGTCAGCAGGACGTGGACATGTTAAGTGCGATCGCGGATGCGCCCTTGCACGTGGATGTGCTTCTGGGTGAAACGCAGATAAGCGCTCGCGATTGGCTCAATCTGAAAGAAGGTGATGTTCTGCTTTTCGGAACGAAAGTGGATGACCCGGCAACAGTCCGGGTAGCGAACCGTAAGATCTACTTCGGATCGCCGGGCACAGCAGGTGAGAATCTGGCCATAAAGATAAGAGGCAGCATGGAGGAAACGTAAAGGAGACGGAACGATGGCGGAAGAAGAAAATGAACAGGAAACCACCGAAGCCCAACAGCCGGAAGAAAACCAGCAGGCAACAGCCGGTGAACAGACCGAGCAGAACCAGGCTGAGGAACAACAACCTGAGCAGGACCAGCAGACACAGGTCGCGGAAAGCCGTTTTGCCGAAGTCACTGATACATCCCAGGACGCCGAAGAGCAATCTGAAGTCCACCGGCGTAATCTGGAGATGCTCTATGAAATCCCTGTCACCGTATCAGTCCGGCTCGGAGAAACGGAAATGTCCATTCGGGATCTTCTCGACTTGAGACAGAATTCTGTCATCGAACTGGAGAAGGTGGCTGATGAAGACGTGGACCTGCTCATAAACGGCGTACACGTCGGCAAAGGTGATGTCGTGGTGGTTAATGATAAATTCGGTTTACGCATAACCGAAATTACCTCGAAGGAAGAGCGCCTGAAAAATATCTGAATATATGCTGCACCTCCTCAAAGCCATACACAACGCTGCTGCGCAGCGATGGAAATTCTGCAACTGGGTGTTGCAAACAATCTTCGTAATCCTCCTGCTTTTCACGGCAAGCTTCCGATACCTCCTGGGCAGCGCAGATCCTCATCTGTGGTTCATCCTGACCGCGAACCTCCTCTGGGCCGGCCTGGTGGGCCTGCATTTCCTGTTCTGCAAAAAAGAACTGCAGACACTCGTCATCATGGTCGCACTTATCGTGAACCCGTTCCTCCTGGGAGGCGGCTTTTTTCTATGGACGGAAAATCCGGTGCTGGCTCTGGGGTGTGCCTTCATATACCTGGCCCTGGCAATAGTAATATCACGGTTTGAAGGCGCTCTTGCGGCAGCCTTCAGCGGGATCGCATTTTTTCTGACGATGCCTGCTCTGTTTGAACCTCAAGTGCAGGGATTCAGCGTCAGTGAACTGTACCGATTCACCCTGCCGCTGGCGGGCGCCGTAATCGTAGTTCTCCTCTGGTACATGCTTGGATTTTTCCTGTTGCATCTGCTCGGCATAAACGTCACGACAATGACGAAGGAAGAACTCCTGGCGCCTCCGCCACAGACAAAACCTGCTTCACAACAGGATACTGCGCAGACAGAAGGATCCGTTGACACCGCAGCAGCAGCAGCAGCATCCACACAGGAAGCTGCTGATCAGACGACTGCAGCAGAGGAACCGCAGCAGGAGCAGGAACAGACACCGGAAGCGGAAGCATCAGCCGACAGCAAAGCACAGGAGCAACAGGAGAGCACCGCAACCGAAGATCAACAGGAAGCCGAGAGCGAGGAGGCTGAGCAGGAACTTTCGGATGAGGTTGAACAGGCGCTGGAACAGGCAACCGAAGACCGGGAGGAAGAAACCGCGGAGTCCCAAGAACAGCAACAGCAGCAGCAGGAATCCCCCGATGAAGTAACGCCGGACGCGGAAAAGACCGAAGAAACCGGCGGTGCGGAAGAACAACACGATGATGGCGCCGAGGACAACACTGAAGCCGCTGAAAATCAGAATCTTGTTGATGAAGTCGAACAGGCGTTGCAACAAGCCCCTCCAGCGCAGGACACTGAGTCCGCGGAAACTAAACAGCAAGAAGAAGCCGGCGATGAGAACACAACCGCGGACGCGGAAAATACCGAAGGAGCCGGCGCCGAAGACAATATGCAACAACAACAGCAACAGCCGGCTGCCGAAGCCGATACCCAACAACAAGGGGCCGGAGGACAGCCTGATATACAAGAACAGATCGACGACGAAATCGAACAGGTCCTGCAACAGACCGGCGAAGAGACCGAAGAGGACAAAGCCTCTTCCTCAGACCAGACGGAGAGCGGCCAAGCGCAACCCCCGGAATCCTCCGCCGCCGCTGCAGAAGAAACGGCCGAACAGGAAAAAGCTGAAGACGCCTCTGAACAAACCGGCGGTGCGGAAGATCAACACGATGATGGTGCCGAAGACAACACTGACGCCGCTGAAAAACAGGCTCTTGTTGATGAAGTCGAACAGGCGTTGCAACAGACCTCTTCAGCGCAGGATACTGAACCCGCTGAAAATCAGGAATCCCGCGAGGCAGAAAACGCGGCCTCAGACACCGCTCAAGAGGCCGACGTTGAAGCCGAGAAACAATCATCCGCCGCGGCTGACACTGATGGTGAACAAAACAGCCCGGATCAGAGCGATGCCCAGCAGAACGATGACAGCGAAGATCGTGAGATATCACAATCGGAAGATGCTTGATTATCTTCGGTCAGCAGTTTAGAGTAGTTAGATATGAATGTCGGCGCATCGACGAATGCAAGATAGAATAAATTCGATCGCTGGTTAAGCAAAGACCAAAGAGTGACTAAGGCAACGTTACCTTGATCACCTGAACAACAGTTTGCTCAGCAATCCCCGGGGTCATGTCCCGGAATTGCTGCAGATCTAGTATATATCTACGGGAACATGAAAGCCTCAGCATTGAAACGATCACTTCGCAACGAGTTAAGTTCCGAAATGTCGGAAGTTGGAAAACGCCCCTTCTCAGGGCGGTGTGACGATAGAGGACCATCAGGATGAACCAGGACACGTACCCCGTAAATGTTTTGGATATTCAGAAACTGAACAGTGTGGTGCGACATCGGCTCCGGAATCTTTATGCCGGTTTCGACATGGCTCTCGACAGCATGGAGAGCGATCTTCAAGCCGCCGGCGCCCCTTCCGCAGAAAAATGTGATCTGTTGCGAGCGGATCTCCAGGATCTGTACCGATTTACCGAGAGAATGACGTTGCTTCTGGACCCTCTGCCCGACCCCGAACCGCTGGAACTGCAGGCTGTTCTATCCGAGATAATCGAACAAGTCAGCAGACAGCATCCGTTCTGTGACTTCCAGTGCGACGGCTCTGATGAACCTTTGACACTGGCACACGGGAATTGGTACCGGATTGCGCTGACGGAATTGCTGTCCAACGCGGCCGAAGCAACGGGTCAAGAGGGTACCGTGAAAATGGCATGGAAAACAGAATCAGATCGGAAGAGCGTCGTGTAGGGAA
>CAJXKU010000159.1 GCA_913055945.1 uncultured Lentisphaerota bacterium
CTCAATGGGCGAACTCAGGCGTGCCGGGGAAGTCCTCCAGCGGATGGCCTCAGAACAGACCTTGCAGTCGGAGTTTGTGGAGAATTGGTACATGAAATGGCTGAACAGGTTGTTAGAAACGGGAACGTCAAATGATGTTGTCCTTGACAGCATTACGGAAATGCTGCCAGAACCGTATTCGAAGGAGAGCGGAGAAGCGTATGACGAGTACGGGACCTATCTCGGGACCCAGTTAAGCTCTCTGGAAATGGTTGTCCAGATCGAAGAACTTATACAGAGAATGGAGACCGGCAGTGCCTGAAATGAGTGTTTCTTGTGTAACAATAGAACAGCGGATCGAGAGTTGCAGGTCTCTTCTGGATCTGTTTCATAAGGAGAGGGAGGTCCTGCTTTCGAAGGATCACGTGGAGGCAAAAGATGTCCTGCCTATGCTGAAGTTGAAGAAGCAGCTTCTGGAAAAATTTGAAAGTGCTTCGGAAACTTTAAAAAATGGGGCCGAAAACCCCGATGAAAACCGAAATGACGAATCGGAGGAGAATCGACGTGAGTTATTGCGGCAATTGTCCGATCTGCTGGAGCAATTGCTGGTTATTGACCGGGAGAATCAACGTCTGTTGAGAGAAGTGTTGTCGGCCACACAGAACGTGAATGCCCAAGAGAAGGTTCAGAGCGGATAACGGGTACAGGAACAAAAGGTGTCTCTAATGGCTGAAGGAAAAACAGATACACAGGGCGATCTGGTGGAAGCATTTTCCAGATTTGAAGAACACTGTCAGCAATTGGAAAGCGTTCATCAGGAGTTACGCCAGCAGCTTAATGAGGCTCATCTTGAATTGGATCGGAAGAATCGGGAGCTTTCGCAGCGGGTCTCTGAAATAGAAATGATCCGGCAGCGACTTTCTACCGTTCTGGAGTCCATTACGAACGCTGTCATGCTAGTGGATGAGGAGGGGATGATTGATTTAGCGAACAATGCGGCAAAGCAGTTCTTCGGAGAGGATATCGAGGGAGAGCCTTTCCGGGAAAGAGCATCAGCGTTGGGATCATTACTTGAAACGGAAGGAGGCGTATACGACAAGGAGATTTCTCTGGACCACCAGGATGAAAGGCGGGTGGTTATCGCTTCGGCCATTCCTACATCGCCGAATAAAGGCGTAAGTGGTTCCTGTGTCATCGCGGTCAAGGATATTACTGAGTATCGCCATCTTCAGGAGCAGGTAGCACGCAAAGAACGCCTTGCTGCTTTGGGAAAAGTGGCTGCCAGTGTCGCGCACGAAATCCGGAATCCGCTCGGGGCGGTTGAAGGCTTTGCGCTGCTTCTGCAGCAGGACCTGGAGACAGCTGAACCGGACAAAGCACGTCTGGCAAGTAAGATTGTGCAGGGAACGCGCGAGCTGAATTCTGTGGTGACGAACCTCCTGGAATATGCACGAGAGCCGAAATACAATTTCCAGAAAGCTGAATTGGCTGCTGTACTTGATGAAGTATTGAATATGATGAAGCCGAAGGCCGATCAGGCCGGCGTGACCCTGGATGCTGATGGTTTGGCGCGGGGCATCGAGTGTTCACTCGATGCTGTACAGATGAAGCAGGTGTTCAGTAATGTCGTGGCGAACGCCATAGATGCCTGTCCGCATCGGGATTCGGGGAAAGTCTCCATTGAGGCGCATGAGCGGGGGGATAAGGTGCAGGTGGCTGTTCTGGACAACGGGCCGGGGATCCCCGAAGAGAAGCGGGATCGTATCTTTGAGCCGTTTTTTACGATGAAAGACGACGGCATCGGGCTGGGATTGCCCATGTGCCGGCGCATTGTTGAAGGACATAACGGGTTTATAAAGGCAGAATGTCCTTCAGAAGGGGGAACAAAAATGCAGGTCGTTCTGCCGAAAGGAGGAGATGGACAATGATTGATAAAGTGCTTATCGTGGATGATGAACAGCTGGTTAGAGACTTTTTCGAAGAAAGTATGAATCGGCAGGGGATCGAAACGACCTTTGCCACGAATGCGGATGAGGCCGTTGAAGTTCTGAAAAAGGATGAGGTTCAATTGGCATTCGTGGATTTGAAACTGGGCAAAACCAGCGGGATGGATGTGCTGGACTACGGGCATAAACACGTTCCGCACGTGGTTTTTGTAATGATTACCGCGTACGGGACGCCGGATACGGCGGTGGAAGCGATGAAGCTGGGTGCTTTTGATTTTCTGATGAAGCCTTTCAGTCCGGATCAGGCAGCTGTGGTTGTGGAGAAAGCCCGGCGTTGGTATTGTATGAACAGGGAGAACGAATTCCTGAAGCAGGAAATCCGGGAGCCCGAAAAACGGGAAGGCAGTGTTGGCGGCATTGTGGGGGACTCTCCTGCGATTAATGAAACGCTTGACAGGGCGCGGCGGGTCGCGCCCACAGATTCAACAGTGCTTATTACCGGGGAAAGCGGTACGGGTAAGGAGCTGGTTGCGCGAGAGATTACCAAGCAGCGTGATCCGAACGAAGAGCAGCCCTTTGTAAAGATGAGTTGTGCCGCGGTGCCGGAAAACCTTTTGGAAAGCGAGTTGTTCGGGCACGAGAAAGGGGCGTTTACCGGTGCGAACGAGCGAAGGATCGGTCGTTTTGAACTTGCAGACGGCGGTACGCTGCTGCTGGATGAAATCGGTGAAATCTCCCTGGCTATGCAGGCAAAGTTGCTCAGGGTCCTGCAGGAGTCGGAGTTTGAAAGAGTGGGGGGAAGTAAGACCATCAGCGTGAACGTACGACTGATTGCTACCACAAACCGGGATTTGAAGCGGGAAACGCAGGAGGGAAATTTCAGAGAAGATCTGTTTTACCGGCTTAACGTTTTTCCGTTACACCTGCCGCCGTTGCGCGAACGCCAGGATGATGTGATTGCCATCGCAGAGAGTCTGCTCCAGCGGCAGGCTGATAAACTGGGGCGGAAACTGGTTCTGTCCGACGATGCGAAAAAGTACCTGCGGCGTTATCAGTGGCCCGGGAATATTCGCGAACTGGAGAACGTTATAGAAAGAATGGCCATCCTTTGTGACGGGCCCACAGTAGACGCGGCGTATCTTCCGGAAGACGTGGTAAATGCATCACCTGTGTGTGAAACAAAGGATTCGAACCCGGAACTGTTGGACCTCAGGGAGATCGAAAGACGGACAATCTCCCGCGCGTTGTCCAAAACGCAGGGAAATAAAACCAAGGCCGCTGAATTGCTCGGTTTCAGCGTTCGCACGTTGCGCAACAAGTTGAAAGAGCACAGTGACCTGGTGGAGGAACCGGCGCTCCCTGAAACTGCGGAGTCAGTCAGTGGTTGATGACATTTGGCGCAAGAAGAAAATCCGGCTACAGTAGGTATAAGTACAGTAAGTAGAAAAAAATGACAAGTGAGTTGAAAGATTATGGCGCTTCCCAGTAAAAAAGGTATGGCAAATTATCAGCGGGTTACTCGAAACACTGCTTCGCCTGGACAGCGGGTCGTGATGCTGTACGACGGCATCCTCAAATCGTTGAGGACGGCGAGAGAGGCAACCCAGGACGATTCGCCCTCACGATTTGAGACAATTCACAATGAATTGCAGCATTCTGAGCAGATTATCCGGGCGTTGATCTCTGCGCTTGATTTTAATGCGGACAGTGATCTGGCGCAGACACTCGAGGACCTGTATCTGTATTGGATAGACCGGCTTTCGCAGGCGAATGTGCGCAAAGATCCGGAGATCATCGAGGAAGTGGAGGGGTTGGTGTCTGACATGCGTGAGACATGGCAGAAGGCGGCATCAGAGGCGATGAAAACATAATCATCGGACCGGGTTGTGAAATATGACCGAAGAAGACAGAGAGAAACGGCCTCAGTTGGAAGGATTTGAGGAATGGATAAAGGCTGCAGAAGTTGCTGATGGAGCTTTCAGGGGGAGAGATTTTGAAAAGTTTACAGACGCAATGGCAAGAGCCCACAAAGCTTTTGAGAAGATGAAGGCCTCAGTCAAAAACGGCACCGGCACGTTTGCCGAACTCGATGAGGAGTCGCGCAGTCGCCTACAGAAAACCTGTGAGTTGTTGGACCGGTTAGCAGAAAGTGTTCCGGAATGGCAGGAAGAACTTGAAGAGCAGATCGAAGCTCGTAAGAAGGCACGCAAAATTAACAGCAGTTACGAAGGTAAAAAAGGTGCGGCTACGGCGCGCCACATACGAGTGACCGCCCGCGGAGGATGGCAGAATGGCCGAAGAAAACAACAACAATAGATCAAGCGCCTCCGCTGATAAGAAACGGCAGCGCCAGAGTTACTATGCAAAGCGTGCACATCGGCGCCAGGGAACTGCTCGGGTTATCCCTGCCGAAGCAACGCGTGCGGAGTCCTCCCGTCGTTATTGTGTCGTAGGAGGCGATAACGATATACAGGGGGATGAGAATCCGCCGACAATTATTGTGGAGAAAGGTGAAGACGGGGAAATCAGCCGGATTACGGTAAAATGCTCCTGTGGAAAATATGCGGAACTGGATTGCACATACGAATAGAGGACCTCGAAGAACCGGGGAAGGAAAAAGTCATTCTGCCCTTTTGTTGTTAATTATGGGCAGTTTGATCCTGGCCTGGGGAACGGGATGTAGAACTCTACAGTTTTGGGGAAGCCCTCAGGAGGATGATTACAGATCAGCCTCCGTACTGGTGGTGCCGCCGGTAAGCGGCAACGATGCTTGGCGGGAAGTAAAAGAGGACAAGCTTAGGAAGGCCTTTTTTCGAGGTTTTTCCAGCGTGGATGGAGTGAATGCCGTTGCACCTCCGCCTTCGGGTGAGTTGCAGAATGCTTTTAAAAAAGAGAATCTTTTACAGAATGGTGAATTATCCATTGGCGAACTTAAGGCGATAGGGGTTATGAGTGAGGCTTCCCACGTCCTTGCGGTCAACATCATGGATGTGCGCCCGTATGGACCGCAGCGCGTGGCGATGCGTGTGGTTTGGCTGGGAACAGATTCGAGCAGAAAGAATGTTTCGCGTAAATACATCGAGGTTGATCTATCAAACACAGGTACACGGCAGGAATACGTTGCCTTTTTAGGTCAGAGCAGGGGAGATAAAATACGCGAGACGTTGCTGACAACAGACTATGCCGGAAACACGAGGCTGCATACCGGTTTACTGTCCAACCGGGAGTTTTGGCGGTTTGTTGGTTACAAAGTGGCACGAGCGTTGCGTAAAGAATGGCAAGAGGACAAAAATGAACAGAAGAAAAGTAGTTCGTAATGGTGGCTGAACGAAGAACGATCACAAAAATCATTCGCGAAATGCCACCGGAAAGGGTCCTGCGCGCAGGAAGAAGATTGGATCTGCGGTACAGTTCAGGCGGAAAAGGAGACTATATCAGGATGGTAATGTGCTATGACGTTTTGCCGGACAGCAGGCGGATCGTCATTTCTCAGCCGACCCCCGGTGTGCATAAAACGGACATAGGGCGAGAAGTGGATCTTACGATGGTTTCCCGGATCCGGAATCAGGCGATTCGGATCGGAGCCCGGGCCTGGGTGCACTCACTTCAGCAGGATTATGAATTGAGTGGAGGAGAGGAGGTGTCTGTGGTTCACCTCACGTATGAGCCGGAACTCAGCAGATACAACCTACGGTCCTCCTACCGGTTGGAACCTACAAACACCTATCAGGTACGCGCTTCACTTACCGCGCCTGACGGGACGGTGGTTCCCCGTTCGGAGGTGCAGGTCAGGGATATATCCTGTGCCGGCGTGGGATTAGAGCTGCTTAAGGAATCGCTGGATTCTTCTGTCGCGGATAAGCTCATGAGTGGAGGGATGATAACGGTAAAGTTGCAGTTGCTGGATTATGAGCATCCTAAAGGAAACGAAAATCATAGTCTCGATCTGGAGCGAAAAGGTGAAATTGTCCGTCGATTTTCAGCTCAAGGGGCTGAGATACTTACGTTGGGTGTAGAATTCCGGGGTATGGAAGAACCGGCGGAGCAGCAGCCTATCGCGGCTTTTATCAATGCGGCACAGCGCCACGAATTGAGAGAACGGAGTCAAATGTAGAGCTTTTCAAGCTAAAGGAGGATAATCGTATGGACGGGGCAGAAAATATAAATTCGAATGTGGATCTTTCCCGATTGAGGTCTTTGCAGCACCAGAAGACGAATCAGAAAGGGAACCAGCAGGGATCAGCTCAGTATAAGAGAGAGGAATCTCCGGTGAATGTCCGGCTTTCCCCGCAGGCCCGCGAGGCTTTGAAAGAGCGTGGAGCAGAAGGGCAGAACGAAGATCGATTTGATGCTTCGAAAGTGGAACGAGCACGGCAGAAACTGTCGGATTGGCAGGGACTGGAGGATGAACAGCTGGATGCCATCGCAGCTCGGCTTAGTGAGACTGAATAATCATGCGGCGGATATCCCTCCGGGTGATTGTCGAGGTCGAGGTGAATTAAGCCCTCCGTTTTATACCCAGGGGGTGACGGGGGGAGGTGATTGACAGAAGTGTAGGATTTGTTTACGGTTATCTCCAGGGAACGCGGTACCTCTCGCTTTATCGGATATTGGCATTTTTCCTTGACCCTGCTACGAAATCACCGTTATATACGTTTTTTTTATTTCGGGTTTTGGTTGATTGTTTTTCCCTGAATCTTTGAGGCAATTTTTGTAATCGATGCTCGCAAGCGTCGGAAAATGCGTGGACGGGGAATTGGGGTGATAGCTCCGTAAGGGCACGATTCACAGCAGCAGAAACAGAGGATACAATTTTTGGAAGCAATGATATAGCGCTGACGAATCTCATCGTATGTAATGGCTTTCTGGCTGCATATACGCGCACAAATGCCGCAACCCCGGCACCTGTCTATATCGATGCGGGGATGAATCGGAAGCAGGCGGCCAGCCATTTGAAACAGGGTCTCAGGAAAACAGTCCAGAAGTCCCGCCCACGATTTTTTGAAAGAAGCTGTCTGGAGCGCACTCGGATCTTCCCCCTGGAGCTGAATATCTTTTTCCTGCCAACAGCCGAAGCGGTGTGCTTCAGCTGCTGCCAGCATAGGCGTTCTATAGGGATTCTTGTAAAACGCCTTTGCGCAAATCATGTCCACGGCTGTTGCGTCTGTGCCGCCTACCAGCAACCCCAGGTTTCTGGCATTTCCGTTGGCCGGTCCATCACCTTCCATAACACTGACGGCGTCGACCAGAATGAAGTCTGGCGGAAAAATAGTGTGAACTTCGAGCAGGAATTCACTCATGCTGCGGGGGGAGAGGTGCTTTGCATGCTTAAACGACTTCGCCTTACCGCAGACGAGGCCGAAACTGTTTTTTAATGCACAAGTGATCCCTGTCAGAGAGTGCGTTTTGAGTTTGGGCACCGAAATGAATCTGTCCACTTCCCTCAACCAGGAAGGTACGGGGACTTTTTCATTGCCACAGACACGTTGTTCCGGTTCGGCATTGAACGATTTCAGAATACCTCCGCTCTGTGGAACAGCGTCGAGCATACCGGTCTTCCGCCACAGTTCTTCGTCCGTATGATCCCCCGCGCAACTGTCGCCTACCCAGATGCGTTTTGCGCCGGCCTGCAACCCTGCCTTGACGATTTCAGAGACCACAACCGGATGGGTGGTAACGCTGTTTGAAGGGTCCCGCGGGCTTAACAGATTTGGCTTTACCAATACCGTGTCTCCGGGCCGGACAATGTCGGCAATGCCGCCGAAAGGTTCACAGACCCGACTCAGTGCGGCCCTGACGGAAGAAGCTTGGTATGCGGAACAGCGGGCGAGCGTTATGTTATTCTTTACGGTCATAATTAAAGCATATTATAATAG
>CAJXKU010000160.1 GCA_913055945.1 uncultured Lentisphaerota bacterium
GGGTGAGAAGTAACGGAAGAAGCGTGTCGCCTGTGCGAGTTATGGTTGTTTGCGGCCTGGGCGTGATGCTTGGGATGATTCTGCCAAATGAGGTCGGTGCCATTAGTAAGGATGAATTGTCGGATATCTGGGGCGAGAATTGCGGCTCCGAAATTGACTGGCGGGAGAACTGGTCAGAGGCAGTAAAGGAGGCTTCGCGCACCGGCAGACCGATATTCGCCTATACCACGGATCAGATCAACGTTCCTTCTAATATCTACGACATTATTAATCGGCGGGTTTATAACAATGATTTCATGAGTCTGAATGTGATCCGGGTTTTGAACAGAAAATTCATCCCCGTCAAGCACGATGGAAACAAGAAGCTTTTGAAGAAATTGGGGCTGAACCCGAAGAAGCCTCCGACCATGTGTGCTGTGGGCAGTGATGGCGAAGAAGTACTGGAGCCATCGTTTGTCTCATGCGAATGGCGTTACCCTTACTTGACCTACAATACCCTTCGGAAAATTCTGAATCGCAATCCGGCGTACGATGTGCCCAGTAAGCAGACGCAGAAGATACGGAAAGAAGGGGGTGACACGCCCTCTGACAAGCTGCGTCTTGGTGTCAGTCTTTTACACGATGCGCGCCTGAAAAAAGCAGTGAAGAAGCTGGAAGAGTGTGTATCCGAAGCATCAAAACCGCAGCTCCGGGCAAAAGCTTATTATCGGCTCGGATCCGCGCACTTACGTCTGCGCAATGCCGACAAATGCGAACAGGCCCTTAAGAAAGCAAGACAATTGGATAAAAAGCATGGAGCGGGGATCCATAACGATCTTCTGATTGAAGCAGCGAAACTACAGATGCGGCAAGGGCGCTGGAAAAAAGGGAGAAACATATTGAAAAAATCTGTCAAGGAGTATCCGGATCATCCGCGCAGTAAGCAGGCGCGGTATTGGCTGGGGGCAGCACACTATCATGTGTACGGGGAACAGTCGAAGGCGATCGACGTTTGGAAAAAGCTTGTCAAAGAGGCGCGGGATTCGCGGTGGGGCTGGTTGGCTGCACGCGGCATATACGACCACCGGACGGACCATCCGTTCAAATACTATGAGTGGTTGGAAGGTACACTGCAACGGGATATTTCAGTGACTGAACGGCCTCGTTCGCCTAAAGAGGTTGAGGATGCTGTTACTGAGGGGTGCCGATACCTCATTGACAACATAAGTAAAAAGGGATGGTGGCCTGCCTGGCGGGGGGAGAATGTCTCGTATATGCGGCGCGAAATAGCTATTACGGCGATCGATTACATGGCTCTCCATGGGTGGCGCAATGTGTATTCGGACGAAAACGCAGCAGTTCGACAGGAGGCGTTAAAGGTCCTGGACCAATGGGATTTGAACGGTCCGACCCGCAACGGAGCTTTGATATGGAACCTTCTGTTTGCGCTGGACTTTAACGTGCACCTCCTTTCGGAAAAAGAAAATGTGGATAAGGAATCCCGGCTCAAGCGAATAGAGAAAATTATTCAGAAACTGCATAACATGCAGGGTAATAACGGGGTGCTGAGGTATCCATTCACCTCTGCTGCTGTATTGGTAAACTTATGGCATGCCAAACAGGCTGGCGCCAAGGTTCCGGAGGATATGGTCAAGAGTGGCTTGAAGGCGGTACGCGACAGCAAGACAGAAAAAGGCTATTTTTATTACACTCATAATAAAAAGGAACATGGTTACAAACACAGCGCCCCGAGAGGATCGGTTGGGCGGATGTGTCCGAGTTACCTGGCCTTATACTTGTGGGATGAGTGCGACAGGGATAAGCTGGAATGGGCTGCGGACAGGTTCATCGAGCATCGGGATGAGCTGCGGAATATTCGCAAATCCATGATTGCCCATCAGGGTGATTACGGGGTGGCGCCTTACTACTTCTTTTTTGATTACTATTACGCAGCAAGGATGATGACCCACCTCCCCGGGAAAAAACGACAGAAGTACCTCAGCAGCATACGAAACGATATTCTGAAAATCGGCGAGAAAGACGGCAGCTGGATAGATAACTACCGGAATGGAAAGAACTATGGAACCGGTATGGCCTTGCTGATACTGCGGATATGGTTTGAAAATCGGCATGCCGCTGATTGAGCGGGGATCCTTTTGGTTGGCGTCCGCTTATTCTACTTCCGCAGCAGTGTCCCGTGCGGGGGTAGGAGATTGCGGTAGGTTGGCTGTGAACGCCTCAAGCTGATGCCAGTACGCCTGCCCGGCCACTGAGAGGAGGTCGTTATGGCCTGCATCCTTGACCCAGAAATGGCTCTTTGTTTTTGATGGTACGGCATGATACAATTTTTTTCCGTGCCACCAGGGAATAATCTGATCGGATGTGCCGTGGATGAAGAGAGCGGGTACTTCGAGTTTTCGGGTTTTTGCAAGGTTGCGGAATCGGTCCAGAGGGAAAAGGGGTATCCGGGTAAGGACTCGTGAAGCGGAGACAAAAGTGCTCTCGAGAATAATGGCCTGAACCGGATGTTTTGTTGCCAGGTGCAGGGTAGGACCGCCGCCGACGGAGCGGCCGAGGGCAATGATACGGTCGGGTGAGGTGCCGATCTCGTTGCGCAAATACTTGTAGGCCGCTTCGATGTCTGCGTACGATTTGTGTTCAGAGGGCGAGCCGGAACTGTGGCCGTATCCGCGGTAATCGTATGCGAGGACCGCGTAACCGTGATGCCGATACTGTTCCAGTAAAGGCCGGATATGCCCCAGATCTTCAGCGTTGCCGTGGCTGTAGAGAATTGTAAAATCGGCGTCGCGATTTTCAAAGTAGAGGGCAGAGATGTGTTCGTTATTGTCTACGGAGATTCTGAAAAACGGCTCCTTGAGTTCATATCCGGGGGCAGGGGCGGGAAACAGCAGTGAGTTGCCCAGGAAATACAGTGCCAGCATAACGGCAAGGTAAATGAATACGGCGGCGAGGATCATACGTTTCCAGCTGAATCTCCCTATAAGTACTTGTTTCCTGAACATCATGTTACCGCGCCCGGTATGCCCCTTCTTCATTATACGTTTACCAGCTGAAGGATGTGGCGGCAATGCGTTGAAATTCTCTTGCCAGGCCCACGTGATGCCGGACTCGAGCTGTTTTCCGTAGCGTCGGTGGCGGTTCAACTCTGCCCGACTGGTCTAGAAATATAGAACAATATAAGTTATCGTATCTGTTGCGCCCATGGCAGATGGCTGGTTTATGAGGTGGTTATTGAAAATATCAGTCGTTTCAAAAATTACCGTTCTCAGTTTGCCGACATGGTGGCGCGTATGGCACCCAGTGAGTTGCTCTGGAGATGGCGGGCCAAGATCGGCTGATGAAACAAAATCGTAAGGGGGAGGGAATGAACAAAGCGGTTGTCCGGGTGGGGCTCATGTTTTTTATGGCAAGTGTGCTTTTTGCTTGTGGCGTAAGTGCACAGCCATCTCCGGAAAAAGGAAGTGGTACACGCAGTGATGGAGCGAAACGCGGCAAGGGGGCACCTTCGATCGCGGATCCGCTGGAGCCGGTGAATCGGGCGGTTTTTGTCTTCAATGACAGGCTTTATGTCTGGGTGCTCAAACCGGTGGCGACGGGGTATAAGACCGTTCTTCCCCGGATGGCACGCACGAGTATCGGGAACTTTTTTGCTAATCTCACCACGCCTGTACGGCTTGTAAATGCGCTCTTGCAAGGAAAAGTGCGCGATAGCGGCATTATAGGGGGACGATTTCTTGTCAATACCACTTGGGGTATAGCCGGTTTCAGGGATCCGGCGTCGCGAAAACTGAACATGTCACCCCGGAAGGAGGATTTCGGTCAGACCCTTGCCGTGTACCACGTGCCGCACGGCATATATATAACCTGGCCCCTGCTGGGGCCTTCGAGTCTGCGTAATACGCTGGGAAAGGTCGGCGACTATTTTCTTGACCCGGTCTCTTACCTTGACAGCGGCACCCGCACGGCGGCCGGTTCGGTGGAGAGGATCAACGCTCTGTCTTTACGACTGGGTGAATACGAAGAGCTGAGACAAAGCGCGCTTGATCTTTATATTTCGTTACGCAACGGATTCATTCAACGGCGTAGTTCCCTTGTCAATCAGTAAAGCGTACAGTCACCGGATACTGCACCGCAGCTGGCTAAGGAGATATGTCTTATTATGGAGAACGGAGAAGAACAGAAGGAGGGATGGTTCTGCCTTGATATCCATCCCTGGGTCTTTTTTACATCCGCGGCAATTATCATCGGATCTGTAACCGCTGCCATCCTTTTTCAGAAACAGATGGGCGATCTTTTCGGAACGGTCCAGGAGAATATCTCCACGGGCGCAGGATGGTTCTTTATTCTGACGATGAATGTGATCCTCGTGTTTGTTCTGCTGCTTGTCATCAGCCGTCACGGGGATATCCGCATCGGAGGTTCTGACGCAAAGCCTGAGTTTTCCAGACTTGGTTGGTTTGCCATGCTGTTCAGTGCAGGTATGGGGATCGGGTTGCTGTTCTACAGTGTTGCGGAACCCATGTTTCATTTCGTGACTTTTCCGTTGACGGAGTCCGGCACCCCTGAAGCTGCGCAGGCGGCCATGGATATGACATTTCTTCACTGGGGCTTTCATCCCTGGGCAGTGTATGCCATGGTGGCTCTGGCTCTGGCCTTCTTTGCGTTCAATAAAGGGCTCCCTCTTTCCATACGTTCGGTGTTTTATCCTGTTTTCGGCGAAAGGGTTCACGGCACGGTAGGGAATGTGATTGATATCCTCGCTACTGTGGCGACGCTTTTCGGGGTGGCTACCTCGCTGGGGCTCGGCGTGCAGCAGGTAAATGCGGGACTTGCTCACCTCATCGGGATCGAGCAGAATGTGACGGTGCAGGTTTGCCTGATCGCCGGAATTACAGCACTGGCGACGTGGTCGGTCCTGGCAGGGCTCAGCGGTGGTATCCGGCGCCTGTCACAAATCAATCTTGTCATGGCAGCTCTGCTTTGCCTTTTCGTTCTTTTTGTGGGGCCTACCCTGTTTATTCTGAACGGCTTGGGTGAGAACGTCGGGCACTATCTGCAGTATCTGCCGAAGATCGCCACATGGAACGAGACTTATGAAACGAGCAACTGGCAGCACAGTTGGACCGTGTTCTACTGGGGGTGGTGGATTGCCTGGTCACCGTTTGTGGGTATGTTTATCGCGCGCGTATCGTACGGACGAACAATACGGGAATTTATACTCGGCGTACTTTTTGTGCCCAGCCTGGTCACATTCGCCTGGCTGACGATCTTCGGCAACAGTGCCCTTCATGTGGAGATGAAGGGCGCCGGAGGTATCGCGCGTGCAGTTCAGGATAACATCCCTGTGGCCCTGTTCGAACTATTGGGGCACTTTCCGTTTACGGCTGTTACCTCGACGTTGACCGTGCTGGTGATTATTACCTTTTTTGTTACTTCTTCGGACTCCGGATCCATGGTGATCGATATCATTACGGCCGGGGGGAATCCGGACCCGCCCAAACTCCAAAGACTGTTCTGGGCGATTACCGAAGGCGCCGTAGCAGCGGCACTCCTTGTCGGAGGCGGACTTGTGGCACTGCAGACGGCAGCAATCAGCACGGGGCTGCCGTTCGCGCTGGTGCTGCTGTTCATGGTGTACAGCCTCCGTAAAGGACTTGCCGGGTATACCGAAGGCCCCGGATTTTCCATGCCCGGGTATGAGAATGGTCATGTTTTCCGGACGGCCCTGACGCATCCGGAGCCGGACCTCGTCCACGGTCATCTGAGTTGGCTGGGAAAACCGAGAAAGTCCCGCAAAAAGACGGGGAGTGCGGGGCGGAAGAAACAGGAAAAAGATGAGGGTACAAAGAAGTGAGAGCTCAAACATGTTGCATAAGGACGTTGGTGTTCGGGGGCATACTGACTGTCCTGCCGCTGATGATGATTGGCTGTGATCGGGAAAGCGGTGGAGAGGCAGACCGGGGTGATGCCGCGCAGTCCGCCGCGGCTGGGCCGGCAAAGAGACTTCGCCTCGTATATCCCGAATGGTCCTCGGAGATCGCCAGTGCCCATCTTTTCCAGGCGGTGTTGCAGGAACGAATGGGGTACCGCGTGGAAACTGTCCCTGTACCGGTGGAGAAGATGTGGCAGGAAGTGGCTTCGGGTGAGGCTGATGTTCTCACTGGGGCCTGGTTGCCGACAACACATCGCGATTACTATCGTGAATATCGCGAAGAACTCGACGATGCAGGGGCCAACCTGACGGGTGCCCGCATCGGATTGCTTGTTCCCACTGTAAAACCGGGGCGGCAGACGGGCGACGCTGGACGTACTGCCCGTCAGCTGGTTACGATCCGATCCATCGAAGAACTCGGGAACACAGCGGTGAGAAAGCGCTTCGATGGTCGTATTGTGGGCATCGAATCAAGTGCAGGCGTGGTGGGCAGAACAAGGGAGGCTCTTGACGCGTACGGCCTGAAACGAGATTATCGTCTTGTAGAAACGGACGAAGAGCGGATGATTGATCGGGTTGCTGATGCTGTCAATGAAGGCGAGTGGATTGTTTTTACCGGCTGGAAACCGCACCGGATTTTTGAGTCGTACAGTCTCCGTTTTCTTGAAGATCCGAAGAATGTCTTCGGAGGGGAAGAGTCCATTCACACCATGGTTCGTTCCGGCCTTGAACAGGATATGCCTGCTGCCTACACTGTATTGTCGCGTATTTCATACGAGCCTGAAGATCTCGAACGACTGATGCGCTGGATTCATGATAACGGTAGAGATGAAGCCTACGAACAGGCCGTGCGTTGGATCAGGATGCACCCGGGCATGGTGGACGCCTGGGTGAAGGGACAGGAATAGCGTAAAGAAAAAACGGAAGAAGACAGAAGATGTTACAGACGGTGGCCCAAAGATTCCGGGGCAGTTGCATGATGCTCATGCACCAATCGGGTAATAAGGTAATGTTCCTCGGCAGCAGTTTTCTGGTGCATCCGGAGGGCTATATGCTGACTGCTGCGAGATTGGCTGAGGATGATCATGGACTGATGGTGGTTCCCCCGGACACGGAGAGCGGGTTCAATCCGGTCACCCGGGAGGAAGTGTCTCCTGTGCCGGTAAAAGTTATATCACGCGACGTTACTCACGACGTGGCGCTTCTTAAGCTCGAGCCGGATCTTGAGATCAATATGCCCGAAGCAGTCCTCGGCTCCGGGGAGACTGATCCGCAGGGCGGGTTACTCATGTCTCTGGGCGCTCCATTCGGCTATTACCGTGTTCACAAGGTCTTGGCCGCCCAATCGATCCTTTCAGGGCGGGTGAAGTCGCACAGCGACACGAATCTTATCATTTTCGACCGCCGAGTACAGTACGGGGATATCGGTGGTCCCTTGATAAGCGTTGAAGATACTCAGGTCATCGGAGTGGTAGGCGGGGTCTTCGATCCGCTGGAGCTTGAGGACCGGGATCCTCCGGAAGACGTCAACCCCATCAACTCGGACTTGTCATATGCTACTTCTATTGAATACGGTGCAGCACTGCTGCAAGAGGATTTGAATGGTGAAGAATCGTGATAAGGTTGATGCCGCTATCGAGCTTATCCAACGCAGAGCATACGGAAAAAGAGGAAGAAGTTTATCAGTTACCAGCTTCTGTTTGCAGATGCCGGGGTACGGAGAGTGGAACCGAACGCGACGCTCCCTGCCAAGTTCCAGCGCATGCTTGATCAGTCCGATCTGGAGCAGACCGTATGTGTATATAAATGCATTGAAGAGTGT
>CAJXKU010000161.1 GCA_913055945.1 uncultured Lentisphaerota bacterium
CGTTTTCCTTCATGAAAGTGACTGCTTCTTCGGTGTAGCGCCGCGTCACAGTATTCTGGTCGGCAGGGCGTTCTATGACTTCCTCATTGCGCATTAGTGGTAACTCTTCAGGGGTCATATCGTTACTGAACGGGATGCCGTAGTAGTAGTCGAAGCCCTGGTTGGTAGGGAGGAATGGTTTACGATCACCCAGGTGCCATTTGCCGATACAGGCGGTCGCGTATCCCTGCTGTTTCAGGAGGTTGCCGAGAGTAATTTCGTCAGGATTGAGTCCTTTGTTCGCGTTCGGGAAGAGTACGTTGAGGGCTCCTACCCGGGAATGGTAGCATCCGGTTAGGAGCGCTGCGCGCGAAGGTGTACAGACAGGCGCGGAAACATAGAAGTCGGTGAACTTTGCCCCTTCGCGGGCCATGCGATCCCAGTTCGGCGTCCGGAAACCTTCAGCCCCGAAGCAGCCCATGTCTCCGTAGCCCTGATCATCGGTGAAAATAAGCACAATGTTCGGGTTGTCCGGCGTATCTCCGAATGCACGGGGTGTTACGCCGGATACGGCGAGGCCCGCTCCCAGTGCACCTGCGGTTTTCAGGAACTCTCTTCGGCTGACTTGGCCCTGGCTCATAGTGAACGTCTCCTGGGGTTGAGGGTTCTCTTACGTTACGCTTGTTGAAAGCGTCGGATTGTTTACGCAATTGTAGACGTTTCGTGTCACTATAATGCGAAAGCAAAGAAAAAGCTTGTGATTGTGAAGTACATACACACGATCCCGTGCTCCTCGGGTGCCGTCTTTGAGGTTTTCTGAATATCGAAAGACCTGCCGACAGCGTCAAAGAACGAGCTCGCATCGTGCCCGTTGAGGCCCTTCACAATGCGATTGTAGGGGAGGATCTTCATCTGTCCGGCGGGAAAAATAACGCCGAGCACCCGGTTGTATTCTTCCTCGCCTGTATGGTTCGGGTTTTCCTGTTTGCGGTTCTGTCTTACACGGCTGGCAGCCGCTGCTCTGTGGTGACCGTCCGCAATGTACAGATAAGGGATTTCCTTGAAGGCTTCAACAAGTCGGTTCGTCTGCTCTGAAGGAACGCGTCGTACGGTGTGGCGGACGTTATCGCTGGCGACGAAATCAAAGAGCGGCTCAATGGATTCCTTTATTTGAGCCACATTTCTGTTGACTTGCTCCTGGTCAGTGCAGAACGCTGCGGATAAATCGAGCCGAATATTTATTGCAGCAAGTTGAATTTGAACACGTACCACAGGGCTGCGACACCGTCTTTCCAGCCGATTTTCTTGCCGGCTGCGCCGGAGCGCGCTTCATAGCTGATCGGAACCTCATAAATCCGGCACTGCTTTGCAGCGATCTTGGCCGTGAGTTCCGGTTCAATGCCGAATTTGCGGCATTCCAGCGGTAATTCTCTGAAGATATCGGCTCGAATCATCTTGTAACATGTCTCCATGTCCGTGAGGTGGAGATTTGACAGGATATTGGACCAGGTTGTGATGATCTTGTTACCCAGATAATGCCAGAAGGTGTCCACCAGAAGTTCGCGTCCGGAGTAGCGGCTTCCGAAGACAGCGTCCGCGCGATTCTCACTGATAACTTGGAGCATGTGGGGCAAGTCCTCGGGTGCGTATTCCAGATCTGCGTCCTGGATCACCACGACATCTCCCCGGATTTTGTCCTGTGCAGTCCGAATGGCGGCCCCTTTGCCGGCGTTGACTTCGTGGTGGAAGACGCGGACATCGGTATCATCCGCGTATGCCTGCAGTTTTTCCCGCGTCTTATCGGTTGATGCGTCGTCGACCACGACAATATCCAGGTCCTCCACGCCGCAGGTGCGCACGCGGTTGATGATTTCCTGAATCGTGTTGTCTTCGTTGTAAACAGGAATAATAATGGAAAGTTTCATGGTGGGGAGGGGGCAGTTTTGCGTTCGTGTTGTGATTTTCCTTCATTCATTTAAATTTCGACAGGATTGAATATAAATATGTTTGTGCAATGATCCATTGCAACCAAAGAGGGTTGACGAAAGTCTAAAAGATATCTCCTCTTTCAGGTCAACAGAATGAAAGTAAAACTCAGCAGGGCTGGAAAGCGAAACGACGCGTATGGTGCTTGAAGTATTACAGAATATCGGCATAATCCTGTTTGTGGCTGTCTTTTTCGGGTTTTGTATCTTTATCCACGAGTTCGGTCACATGCTGACGGCGTTGTGGCGTGGGCTTCACGTGGAACGGTTCTCCGTAGGTTTCGGGAAGAAAATCTGGGGATTTACCCGTAATAATGTGGAGTACGTGGTAAGCATTCTGCCTTTTGGTGGCTACGTGGCGCTGCCCCAGCTGGAGCCAACTGATGCTCCCGAAAGCAGTACCGGCCAGAAGCTTCCGTTGGCCAAACCGTTTGATAAAATCCTGACTGCTTTGTCGGGGCCTTTTTTCAATGTTCTTTTCGCGATCTTTTTATCCCTGTTTCTCTGGTATTTCGGCGTCTACAGGCCTGCGCCCAGAGAGAATATGGAGGTGGTGAAATTTCAGGACAAAGACTGTCCTGAATACAAGGCGGGATTGCGCCTCGGGGATCGCATTACCCATGTGAATGGTAAGCCGGCGCAGGACAGGTGGCAGGATATGGCTGAACGTATAGCGCTCTCCACGGGACAAGTAACGCTTACGGTTAAGCGTGATGGTCGTGATGAGCCGATACGTATCGCCTACGAGCCCGAGCCGAATCCCAGGGCTGATGGCGTACCCTATCCGTATTTCAGAGTGCGGAGAACTGCCGAAGTGCATAAAGTAATCCCGGGTGACCCCGCGGAGGAAGGTGGGCTTAAGCGAGGGGATATCATCCTCGCTGTGAACGGTGAAACGACCCGTAACCCTGGTCATTTCATTAAACAGATCAGAGAATCTGAAGGTGAGCCGTTGGACATACGGGTAAAGCGTGATGGGGAAGAGGTGTTTGTAGAGAATGTTTCCCCCGAAGTTGAAACAACAGAGAAGGGGGAAAAATACCGGATCGGGGCCATGGTGAAAGCGCCTCAGGTGTTGAAGCGTTTAACGCCATGGCAACAGTTCCTGGATGTGTATCATCGTACGGCCGGTACCCTCAATGCGCTGTTTTCATCTGAGTCTCCTGTAAAGCCGCGACACATGAGCGGCCCGGTCGGCATTCTGCAGATGATCTGGATAAAAGTGACGTATGGCGGCTTGCGTGCAGGCCTCTCTTTCATAATTCTGGTCAGTTACAGTCTGGCGTTTTTTAACCTGTTGCCGATTCCGGTACTGGACGGCGGACATATTCTCTTCGCAGGTTTTGAATTGATTACACGACGCAGCGTGCCTGCACGGTTTGTGCACGTATTGCAGAATGCGTTTGCGATCCTTCTGATTACGTTCATGCTCTATATTACGTTCTTCGATATCAGGCGGGCCGGTATATTTCTGGGTATTATCGACAGAGACGATGATAAGAAGAAAACGGAGGAGAAACAGCCGAGTCAAAAGCCTCCGGTGGACAAAGAGGAACGGAAAATAGAGCAGGGCGCCCCGGCTGAAAATGGAGAAGGGCCGTGATCCGGATCCTGGGGAAGCGGGACGGTCGCCATCCGGAGATATCCTCGGCGTAACGAGCCGCAAGCGGATGACGCCTGTTCGCGTGGCTGGAACAGAAATGCCGCGTACAGCCTGAGCAGTGAACCATTCTTACGTCGTAGATCCCACGTCGTAGATCCCAAACTTTTGATCGATAACTTATGGACTATACATACCAGGATAACGGTGAGCGGCAGGAGTTGCTGCGTAATGTGAAAACGGTTGTGATTAAGGTGGGCACGCAGCTGCTGACCGATATGGCCGGGGAATCGAAAGAAGAGCGGGTGCGTCGCCTCGTGGAGCAGATTGCCGAACTTCGGTCGCGGGGCATTGCCGTTATTCTCGTTTCTTCCGGGGCCATTGGAGCGGGTATGACCGTTCTGCAGAATAAGGATCGTCCCCGCGGTCTGTCGGATATGCAGGCCCATGCCGCGGTGGGGCAGAGCCGGTTGATGTACCTGTACGAGACAGCGTGTAATGCTTTCGGATTTCACTGTGGTCAACTGCTTCTTACCGCGGGGGACGTGCAATCCCGGGACAGACACCTGAATACGAGTGCCTGCCTGAAGGCTCTGCTGGAAAAAGGCGTGCTCCCCATTATAAACGAGAACGATACCGTCAGTGTCGAAGCCATCCGCTTCGGGGATAATGATATACTGGCCGCATTGGTCGCGGCCATGATAAAGGCTGATCTGACAATTCTGCTGACTACCGTTGACGGGATGCAGGAGTTTGACATGGCCGGGGGCGAGCATCCACAGGCGCGGATATCGCTCGTGTCACGGATCACCCCCTCGTTGCGGGCGATGGCCTCGGGGACAGATGGGAATAAGTTCAGTACAGGCGGAATGACGACCAAATTGCGCGCGGCGGAGATCGTAACCACCGCAGGTGAAGGGCTTTGGATTGCGGACGGTACGCGCTTTGATTTTGTGGAAAGCATGTTCGCAGGACAGGACGTGGGCACGCTTTTCCTTCCTGCGAAGTCAGATCGGATGAAAGGCCGTGAACGATATCTTGCTTTCTTTTCCGGAACAGCAGGCGAAGCGTTGATCGATGCGGGTGCGATTAAGGCGCTTACCGAAGACGGTTCAAGTTTATTGCCGAGCGGGATAAAAGCTATTCGCGGCGAATTTGAACGCGGGCAGACGATTCTCATTGCAGACGAAGACGGCTCTGAGGTTGCAAGAGGCATTACGAATTATAGTAGCGAAGAATTGAACAGAATCAAGGGGTTGCGGACCGATGCCGCGCGAGCTGCTCTTGAAGGTCCGCCGACTGTTGATGAAGTTGTACACCGTAATTCTATGGTATTGACAAGGTAGCTGGCTGGAAGCGGAACGAGGAAGAGTCAAAGGCTTTAAGAGAAGAGAAGGGGAGATTTTATGGCCGAATCGGATTTTGCCGATGAACTTGCTGAGATGGGGCGCCGGGCGAAGGCAGCATCCAGAGAGCTCTATAATATGCCGGGCGTTCAGAAGAATCGATGTCTGGAGGCGATTGCGGCTGAGATTACCGCCGATCAGGACAACATTCTGGCGGCGAATGAAAAGGATATGGAGGCCGCGCGGGAGCGGGGGCTGAACAGTGCAGTTCTCGACCGGTTGTCCCTTACAGAGAAACGCCTGCAGAAGATGACGAAAGGGCTTCGTACTTTAGTGGGATTGCAGGAACCGGTGGGCCGGGAAGATGCGACGTGGTTGCGACCGAACGGATTGAAGATCCGTCGCGTGCGGGTGCCGATCGGCGTGATTGCGATTATATACGAGGCGCGTCCTAACGTAACGGCGGACGCGGCGGGTTTGTGCCTCAAATCAGGAAATGCTGTTTTTCTCCGCGGAGGATCGGAGTCCATTAACTCGAACAAAGCGATCGTTGACGCCATGAGGCGGGGCGGTGAAAAAGCGGGTTTGCCGGAAGGTGCAGTCCAGCTTATGCCGTGGACGGAACGCGAAGCCGTGAACGAATTGCTGCAGATGGACGATAAGATTGATCTTGTTATTCCCCGGGGTGGCGAAGGGCTTATCCGAACCGTCGTTCAGAAATCGACCATTCCCGTCATTAAGCATTACAAAGGTGTTTGTCATGTGTATGTGCACGAAGATGCGGATCAGGATATGGCGCTGAAGATTATAGAGAATGCCAAGTGCCAGCGTCCGGGCGTTTGTAATGCAGCGGAGACCGTGCTTATCCACAGCGATATCGCCGAAACGTTCGCCCCGCGAATGGCGGCTTCTCTGGAAGAAAAGGGCGTCAGACTGAAAGGTGACGAAGCTTTCTGTAAAATGGTGCCCTCGGCTGAGTCGGCTTCCGACGAGGATTGGCGGACAGAGTTTCTGGATCTCATCCTTAATGTCGGCGTTGTAGACTCCGCGGAACAGGCGATAGAGCATATCACCGAGTATGGCTCGGAGCACAGCGACAGCATCGTCACCAGTAGTAAGAAGGCGGCGAACTACTTTACAGAGAATCTGGACTCCGCTGCCGTATATGTGAATGCCTCCACGCGGTTTACAGATGGCGGGGAGTTCGGTATGGGAGCCGAAATCGGTGTCAGTACCGACCATATTCACGCCCGGGGACCGATGGCCATTGATGAGCTTACCATTTATAAGTATGTGGTGAACGGCCAGGGTCAGATCCGGGAGTGAGGGAAGAGGCGGTCGGGCGTCCTCGCCCGTTATATGGCGCATATGAAAACGGCGGCGGACCGCCGTCCCCAAACCTGTCGACTCAGGCGTTCAGGTTGTCATCCGGCGTGAGCTCTGGACAATGGACTGCTTCCGGGGCTCCATGCTTGATTGTTCTTCTTCCTCAGAAAAACTCATAGCCGCGCACTACCCGATATCGTAGAACTACCGGGACGTTTATACAGTGAAAGGCAAAGCACAAAACCGCAAACAACGGGCAGATCAATTACTGGTGCAGAAGTCACTTTGCGAAAGCCGTGAGCAGGCGCAGCGTCTGATTATGGCGGGTAAAGTCCGTACCTCGGGTGAACAGCGGGTAGAAAAACCATCCACCCAAATTCCCGGAGACGCGGAGCTTTATGTGATTGAACAATCCCCGTTTGTAAGCAGGGCGGCGTATAAGCTCAAAAAGGCCCTGGATACGTATCTCCCCTCTTTCCCGGCCAATACCGTCGTCCTCGATATCGGTGCTTCGACCGGCGGGTTTACCGATCTTGTGCTGCAGCGGGGGGCAAAGCGCGTTTATGCAGTTGATGTAGGGTATGGGCAGCTTCATTGGCGATTACGGCAGGATGATCGCGTGGTACCCGTGGAACGGGTAAATGCACGGTACCTGAGCGAAGAACATGTACCGGAACCTGTGGATATCATTACGGCGGACGTTTCATTCATTGCGTTGCAGAAGGTGCTTAGACCGGCCTCTTGTTTTCTTAAGACAGGGGGGTGGTGCTTGGCATTGGTGAAGCCGCAATTCCAGGCCAGGCCGTCAGAGGTTAGACGGGGAGGCGTTTTTCGGGATACGGTAGTGCAGGAACGGTGTGTGGAGGAGGTGACGACGTTCGCCGAATCTGAGCTCGGGTGGCGACATGTGGGGACTGTATCTTCGCCTGTGACAGGACCCGCCGGAAACCTCGAGTATATGACGGTTTTCGAAAAATAAATCCATCAGGGTGGAAAAAACCAACTGCTAACCTAAAATCCGCAGCAGAAAAACCAAGAACTAAGTTTCACCCGATGGGTGAAACGCTCAAAATAGTAACACCTTATGAAAAAACTAATAACATCTCTTTTGTTTTTTCTGCTGCGGATTTTAGGATGATAGAGCCGAAGGCTTTTTCGTTGATCAGCATACTGATGCGAAGCATCTCTCGGAGTGTCGGCGCCCTGTCCCGATCGCCGCAAGGGGCATCGGGACCACTCCAAAGATCGGCAGTGCCGATCAGTACACTGATGCGAAGGTCCTTCACCGGATAAAACAGCATGAGCTTTCCTGTGCGTTCTTGATCGAAATCGAAATCGCTATCGAAATCGGAATGCCGCACGATTCGATCCCGTGCCTTGCCGAACCTTTTCGATGAACGTTCGCGGGAGACGATTACTCGTACTCGGGATCCGCCTCGTCTATCGGCATTGCATCCCCGTTTTTTTTTTCCTTCATGTTTTTGTCCAGCGCCACAAGAATTACCCGCGCCCGCTTTG
>CAJXKU010000162.1 GCA_913055945.1 uncultured Lentisphaerota bacterium
GGAACTTAATGAGACACAAAAGGTTTTACCGAATGGTAAAATCAACTTACCTTACCTGGGCGGCGTACATGTGGCGGGTAACACCCCTGCCGAACTCCGGGAAAAGCTTGAAAAAAAATACAGCTCCATCCTCCGCGAACCGGAAATCTATGTGACCGTACCGGATTTCGAAGCACGGGTCCGCCAGCTCCGCAGAGATCTGCATACTTCACCACGTGGACTCAGCAAACTCATAACTGTCCGCCCGGACGGTTATGCGACGTTTCCTCTGGTCGGGGAACATCGCGTAGCGCGGAAAACAGTCTCTGATGTCAACACCACTCTCCAGAAAGAGTACAGTGAACTGTTGGCAGGAATGCAGGTGGATCTATTCCTGCACGAACAGTCCGGATCAGTTATATATGTCGTGGGCGAAGTCAAAAATTCAGGCCGTTTTCAGATAAGAAAACCGATCACGGTTCTGCAGGCAATTTCCCTCGCCGGTGGGCCGGCGGATAATGCGGAACTCCAGTATGTCATCGTTTTCCGGAAACACGAAGATCAACGCGTTGCTCGGCGTTTGAATATTCAGAACACGACATCTGTCAAAAAAGACAGCTCTTTCTTTTACTTAAAACCTGGTGATCTCATTTATGTGCCCGAAACCCGCATTTCCAGTCTAGCTCAGCTTATGAATCAAGTGTCCGATATTATGATGTTTAACGGCTGGAGTTACGGTCTCAGCGAGGAAGTCGACTGGGTTGGTCCTCGCCGAACCGACTCCGATTAGAGGGGGTGAAGACAAGTGATCAAAACACAGGACTACCTTCGGGAATTTATAACTATCCTGTTTATCCGGAAAAACGTTGTGATAATAACCAGTCTGCTGTTTATTGTGGGGGGCGTCCTTATCGCTTTTCTCTGGCCCCCCACGTTTGCCGCCCAGGGCTCCACCCTGTTGAAGCGTAATGAAGCATTAACAAGCCCGGAAAGTATCGAAGACGTGAATCCGGAAGTGGCACGAATAAGGCAGGATGATCTTTTCTCCGAACAGGAATTGCTCACTTCAAATTCCGTGGTGAACAAAACCGCCGAGCGTTTAATCGAGGAAGACACGTCGTATCAGTGGACATCCGCTGGAGAACAGGGGAAGGCCAAACTGGCATCAAAGATAAATAAAAATCTGTCTACCAAACTCGTCCCCAATTCCAACGTGATTCGGGCAACGATGACGTGGGGGAACCCGACGAAGGCGCAGAAGGCGTTAGAAACCTATTTCGATGAGTATTTAACGTACCGGTCAGAATTGTACAACCCCGAAGAGGCTCTCTCATTTTTCCGGAGTCAGATTGACAACTTTGATGAGCAGCTCAATCAGCTGGAGCAGAAGCTAGTAAAAATGGCTGAAAAAGGAAACATTTCGGATGCGTCGGAGCAGATCAGAACCAACCTTTTGGTACAGAAAAACATAGAAAACGCGCTGACGGAGCTTAAAAACGAACTGCGCCAAAAGAAAGCCTCCATCAATCACATCGAAGAATCGTTAAAGTCACAAGACTACAACTTTTTTACTTCGGTCGACGATATAGAGATCGGCGAGTACGGAAAAGAGCTTCGTGCGCTGGTACAGGAAAAGCGTGACCTTTTGAAAAACTATACCGAACAGAGCAGCAAAGTGCAGAAACTGCAGGAACAGATTGATGAAACATATCAATCAGTGAAGAAAGAGGTTCAGCGTTTTTTAAATGCCCGTAAAGCAGAAGTCGAGGGTATCAAAAAAAGTATAGCTGACATGAAACAACGTCTTCGCGAACTTGAAGAGCGTAACGTCGAATTATACAAAAGCACAATCCAAACAGATAATATCAACCGGCAGATCGATCTGTTGGACCAGTCGTATGAAACGTTCGCCAAGCGTCTGGAACAGGCGAACATAAAGAGCAGTGCACGAACGGATACCCTTTTTAATGTAGGTATCCTGAGCAAACCAAGAACCTTAGAAAAGCCGGTTTTTCCGCAGAAACGCAGGGTGATCGGGCTGAGCATTGTTATCGGGTTGATTGCGGGTGTTACGTTGGCGTTCCTGCTTGAGTTTTTCGATCATACCTTTAAAAGACCGGAGGACGTATATAACTTTACGAATTTGCCGCATATCTGTTCGTTGCCGCGGTGGTAGACGCGGAACGACGAGTCACTCAACGGTGGCCTTCAGAGCTCACACTGCGGTATTGGGTTGTAAGTGTAAAACGCAACACGAATTGTATAGAGGTTCGCCGATATTGCAGCTAAACGTATTTTTTGGCATCGCTTTTCTGGTCCTGATGACAGTATCGTGCAGTGATAGCGACGGAGATGCGCGGAAAACGCCCACCGTGCAGACGTTGCATGAGGGCGTGCACTTGCCAGAGGGCATCTGGATCACTCGATCACGGATACATGACCTTCCGCAGTCGGCCCCTGCCTGGGAGAGAGTGAAAAAAGCCGCGATGGCCCCTGTGACAACACCGGATCTGAGTGAACAGCACAGCCAGGCGAACGTGAAAATTCTGGCAAAAGCCCTCACCTTTGTGAAAACCGGCGAAAAGAAATACAAAGAGGATGTGGTATCGGCCTGTATGCTTATTCGAGGGTCTCAACGGGGCGCACGTGCTCTCGCCCTGGGTAAACAGCTTCTCTCCTATGTGGTGGCGGCGGATTTGGTTGGCCTGCCGGAGGATAAAAAAACAGAATTCAAACGCTGGTTGCGGGATTGCCTTTCGTATCAGTTCAGCAGCGGAAAAACGTTGCGTTCTACGCATAAGAGCCGTCCGAATAACTGGGGCACACTGGCGGGCGCCAGTCGTCTGGCCGCGGCTGTCTATCTGGAGGATTTAGAAGAAGTGAAGCGGTGTGCTGAAGTATTTAAAGGGTGGTTAGGAGACCGTGAACTCTACGCCGGTTTCCGTTACAAAGACAGGGCATGGCAAGCTCAGCCCCGTAAACCAGTGGGTATCAACCCGAAAGGGGCTGAGAAGCAGGGACATAGTATCGACGGTGTTCTACCCGATGACCAGCGACGAGCGGGCCCTTTCCGTTGGCCGCCGCCGAAAGAGAATTATGCCTATACAGCGCTTCAGGGAGCTGTCGCCCAAGCGGTAATCCTGAACCGTTGCGGTTACAACGTATGGGAGTGGGAGGACAAAGCACTCTTACGCGCCTTCCAATGGCTCTATAATGTCGCTGATTACCCGGCGGAAGGCAATGATATGTGGATGCCGTTTATCATCAATCAGGCGTACAACGCATCATTCGCTGTCAATACACCGGAAAAACCCGGGAAAAACGTGGCTTGGACCGATTGGACGCATGCAAAACCATGATGGCATTTACTATTCCGTGAATCGGAAAAACTTTGGAAAATCTATTTTCATAAGGAGTGAATGGTGCCGAGAATAAGCGTAATCATCCCTACTTGTGACCGCCCCCATATGCTGGAAGAAGCCTTAGATAGCGTTCAGGCTCAGACTTACACCGATAAAGAAGTGCTGGTTGTATCTAACGGCTGGCAGGAATTACCCAAGCATTTGCCCCATAACTTCGAGTCGGTTAAGTTTATGTGTATCCCTCCACGTTCCGGACCGGGTGTGGCACGCAACTGGGGCGCTATGCACGCAAACGGCGAATATTTGGCCTTTCTGGACGATGACGACTTATGGCCCGCTGAGTTTCTGGAAAAGATGCTCGACTGCGCCGAAACACACAATGCGGACCTTACAGCCGCACCCCAGCATCTTTTCGGCAAGCGTCAGGATATTATACGGCCGAGCATCCCGGACGCCGCCAACAACTTATCTGAATGGCGAGAAATCGGATACAGCGGAAGCAACGTACTGATCAGACGGGATAGTTTCTGGTGTGCCGGCGGTTACCCGACCACCCTGATCACCGGGGAAGACCGGGGATTATTGATGAATTTTCTACGAAAAAACATGAAAATCAGGATCTGCGAAGACACATTCGCCCGGCTGCGGAAACACAACGAAGGACAGTTAACGGATACGGCCACACTCATGCTGGGAAAGCTGGGGTTCATGACCGAGTACCGCGATGACATACCGGCCAAGGATTTAAAAGAAGAACGTTTCGCCTTTCTGGTGCACCTGAGTCGAGAGTGGAGGTGGCCCGTATGGATTGTCGGGGTCTTTACCGCGCCCGCCGCATGCTGGCGGCGATGCAGGAAAAGACTTCTACTGCTGAAGAACAGACTGTTTTCGCCCCGCCGCCGATAGTAAAGAAGGACCGTTCGCAGCTAATGCGTACTTCCGCACGAAGGGAACGAATCGTATGCTTAGAAGCATTGGTGGGCAACTCTTCGCATATACCCACTCGCTGCGCGCCACCATAGGGTCTTCCCTGCTCAGAAACGGAATCAGCACAGTCCTGATCAAAGCCCTGGGAATGCCTCTGGCTTTCGGTCTGCAGCTGGTGCTTGTTCGGGTAATGAACGTCCAGGAATACGGCGTTTATGCCTTCGCCGTATCATGGCTCGCTATTATCACGCTGGTCGTGGCGCTTGGGTTCGACGTCTCCTATCTACGCTTTATCCCCCAATACCGTGTGAACAGACAATGGAACTATCTGAAGGGGATTCTGCGGCGGGGAGGAACTCTCGTCTCGACATTCAGTGTGTGTACAGGTGTCCTCTTCGCCTGCTTGGTTTTTCTGCTGGTGGAGGATCCCAGCCTGCGTCTTACCCTCCTTGTCATGTGTCTGTTATTCCCTGTTCGGGGCCTGAACATGTTGCGCCAGGCTGCACTGAAAGGCATCGAGACACCGTTCTGGGCTTTTTTACCGGAAAGAGTGCTTCGCCCCGTTATGCTTGCAGGGGGTTGTGTCCTGCTTTATTTCCTCATATCTGAACCGTTACATGCATCTTCAGTCATGGCGTTGAATCTGTTCGTAATGGTTTGTTTATTGACTCTGGGCACTATTGTTCTCCGGCGCAGGTTGCCTTCCCAACTGAGAAATGTTCAAGCCGATTCTTCAAATACCTCGGAGTGGTTGAAGGTCTCTTTGCCTTTGTTTATTATGTCAGGACTCGGGGTCATATTTCTGCGTCTCGACGTGCTCATGGTAGGTTTTCTCGCCGGAAAAGAACCTACCGCCGTTTATAACGCAGCCAGCCGGACAGCGATCCTGATGACCCTGTTTATCACGACGGCATTGGCCGTTTTAAGCCCCCGTATATCCGAACTTTATTACTCAAACAACCTTGAAAAACTTCAGCGGACTATAAGCATAGGAGCAACTCTCTCAGACGTTTTTACATTTCTCCTCTTTGTGCCGTTCTGTCTGTTTGGGGAATACGTGCTGGCCTTATTCGGTGAACAGTATATTGCGGGACTCCCCGCACTGGTGATCCTGGCAGCCGGCTACCTGGTGGAAGCTTTTACCGTTATGGCCAACATCCTTCTCCGGGTGACAGGTTACCAGAAAATAAGCGCCGGACTTCTGGCTTCGGCTCTGCTGCTGAACGTATTGCTGAATGTAACATTGATTCCGCACTACGGGATTACCGGAGCTGCTTTAGCAACTGCGGTATCCACGGCATTACTTAATGTGCTACGGCTGCTGTACGCCAGGAAACATCTCGGCCTTCACATTACGTGTTTCGCCTTTTTGAAAAAATAACTAAGGCATCTTACACGAATCGAACAGGAACATCAACAATGGTCAGCGCAGAGCGTCAGTTTGCAATTGATCGACGAAGTCGCAAGATCCCAAGCTTTATAAAGTGTCGGGGTCGATCTCTGGAGCCCGGTGACCTGGCGTGCCCTCCGTAGCTTTAGGGAAGGAAAGGGCCCCGCCCTCTTACGCCGCCCCCTGTGGGGCCTGACACTGAGACACACTTGACAATTATAGCCACTAAAAACACGAGAACACACAAAGAGGATTCTGCGTAGTATCGAAGGATACCAGCTCTGCACCGCAGAGCTTTCCCCATTGTGTAAGGTTACCTCCACAAATTTTCATACCTGTGAGTGTAACCATTCCCAATGGACCAGCAGAATCCGTCCGTTGGACATTACCATCAATCAGTGCAGATCAGTGAAAATTAGTGGTTCGCTTCATATTCTATGGATATCATTCGCACCGATTCGCCTGATTCGCGATTTGCATATCAATGACAAACCATGATTGGGGTCAATTTATTATTGAAATCCCATATGTAAGCATTGACGGTCTACCGCGTAAGTAAAAGTCAGCCCTGGAGCGGCGACACGGTAATTTGACAGAACAGTCCTCTCTGCCTCAACGCATCTTTTCAAAAAGCTTCTTCCATTCGTGCAGACAGCGGTCTTCAGAAAAGTGGCTCGCGCGATTGTAGGCAGCTTCCTGATAGTGGGACCTCAAGGTATCGTTGTTTAAAAGTTCCATAATCGTCGTGCTCAAATCCTGTTCCGGAGCAGTATCGCCGGCCTCACGATCCAACCTGGGAATCAGAACCCCGTAAGGCGCATAGTATACGTTCTCAAGCGGTTGTTTAAGCGGGAGCTCATCCTCGGCCAACAGTTCTCGGGGACCGGAGGGACAGTCGGCGGAAATGGCCGGCACCCCCAAAGCCATGGCCTCAAGAAGCGCATTCGGAAACCCTTCCGTTAACGATGGCAGCACGAAAAGCTCACTCTTGGCTAACCACGGATAAGGGTTCGACTGATAGCCGGGAAAATGAACGGCATCCTCGATAGCGAGTTCTCGGGCAAGACGTTGCAACTCTTTGCGAAGAGGCCCTTCCCCAAGGATCACAAGTTGTGTGTGCTTGTCGCCCGCATCTTTCAATGTTTTAAAGGCGCGAATCAAGTAGGCATGCCCCTTTACTCCCAAAAGTCTACCGCTTGTGATAACAACGGGATTTTCAAAGATTTTTTGATAACTTTCCGGAATCGAGGCTCTTGCCAAACGAGCGATAAGTTCATGGTCACAATAATTATAAATGACGCTTATCTTGTCATGATCGATGGAAAAAAGCGAACAGAAATCCTCTGCAGACTGATTGGCGTTGAAATTGATCCCCTCTGCCCGCCGCAGAATGATCGGATAAACCAGTTTGATAAGCCCGCGCTTTAAACGCGATTTGGTGCGCATGCCCGTCGAGAAGTGCTTCCTGATGGAGATGATTCGCCGGACGTCGACGAGTGTAACAAGGTTGAAGATGTTCGCGCGATCCATGAAACTGACCACCTGCATACACTGCAGGCGCCGTAATGTCCTCTCGAGCGTGTACCATTGGAGGGGAACTGTAAAGAGCTTGCGCAATGTGCTGCGCTTGACGTTGTATGTACTGAGATGGATAACTCGTCGGGAAAGCTCCTCGGCACGTTTTCTATCCCCGTACAATGGAACCTCTGTGGTACCGTCCAGGGTCAGCAGATACACATCATACCCCAGCCGCTGCAATCCGTCAAAAATCCGCAGCATCATAGACTGCGCTCCGCCTTGCTCCAGGGATCCGATAAGGAGGGCAATGCGCGTGGTCTCCCTTCTCCCACTGTCTCTGTCTCTGTCTCTGTGATTGTGCGGTGACATATTCTTTTTTGTACCTTTACGCTATAGAAATGAATAGGCCCTTCGGCCGACGAAAATGCCAAATTCGAAAACACTCGGCGAATAGGCCAGCGACCACTTTCATACGAGCCAACCCGCCGGGCGGCGCAGCCGCCCTGACACCCCGCGGCGAGACTTTGTCTCCGGTATGTTCCGGC